>JAENVT010000392.1 GCA_016650435.1 Ilumatobacteraceae bacterium | reverse complement strand
GCGGCGCCCCAGCCACGAGCAGCCCGGGCGCGGCCAAAATTGCGGTCAGGAATCCGGCGACGCCGCGGACGATCGACGTGTGGCCGCGCAGCAACAGCAGGGAGACGACACCGAGCAACCCCGGTGGCAGGAGCGCGACGATCGGTCCCGAACTTCTCAGCTTGCTGCGGTACGCACGCGGCCCCATCGGCACCGGTTCGTGGATCAATGGCATGGCTTCGATGACGCCAGAGTACGACGTGCGACGTCATGGCCAGCGGCACCCGTTCAGCGACGGCGAAGTCGTAATGATCACCCTCGCCGCTGTCGTCGGCGTGTGGACTCGATCATCGGTCGGGGTCGGCGCCGTTGCTGTCTCGGTGTTCCTTGTTGGTCGACGCCCTGCGGTGCTGTTGGCGTGTCTCGTGATCGGCGTCGCCGGCGGGTGGCGTTCGCAGACCACGTGGGATTCCGCTGTGCCGAGACACGTCGGTAGCTACACAGGCTGGGCGACGATCGTTGTTGATCCCGCTCCGTTCGGGGGCGGGTTGCGCGTCACGGTCGAAGTCGGAGGCGAGCGCTTCGATGCCTGGGCGTACGGCTCGCCGCGGCGTCGACTGGTCGATCGCCAGGCGGGGGAGTTGGTGTACGTGCAGGGCAGGCGACGGTTGATGGTGTCCAACGCTCGGCGCGCCCAGATCCGCCATGTCGTCGGGCAATTCGACCTTGGTGTCGTCGGCGACTGGCGTGAGGGTTCGCCGCTATATCGAACGTCGTCGCGCGTGCGCACGGCTCTTCGGCGCGCCGCCGAGTCGACGATGGGCGGTGACGAGGCAGCGTTGTTCACCGGTCTCGTGATCGGCGACGACGCTCGCGAACCAATCGAGATGGTCGACGCGTTTCGTGCCTCGGGACTGTCTCACTTGACTGCCGTTTCTGGAGAGAACGTCGCGTTTGTCTTGGCTGCCGCGTCGCCGCTGCTTCGCCGTTTGCGGCCGTGGTGGCGATGGGCTGCCACGCTCGGGTTGATCGGATGGTTCATGACGCTGACACGCTTCGAACCGTCAGTGCTTCGTGCCGGCATCATGGCCATGTTGGCGTGTTCGTCGTTCGTGCTCGGCCGCCAACAGGCGGTCGTACGCCTGCTGGCGCTGACGGTGACAATTCTGGTGCTGGTCGATCCGATGTTGGTGTGGTCGGTTGGGTTCTGGCTGTCGACAGGGGCCACCGCCGGCGTGTGTGTTGTTGCCCCACCGCTCGCCGACCGGCTTCCCGGCCCGCAGTGGCTCCGCACGCCATTGTCGGTCACACTCGGCGCCCAGCTGGGGGTGATGTTGCCGAGCTCGCTTGTCTTCCACCGGCTGCCGTTGGTGTCGCTTCCGGCCAATCTTCTGGCCGTGCCGGTTGCCGGCTTTGTGATGCTGTTCGGCATTCCTGGCGGCCTGTTCGCGGCCGTCGCTCCGCCGCTCGCGCCCCTGGTCATGGCGCCCTGCGCGGTCGGGACGCGATGGGTCAACACCATCGCCTACCTTGCTGCCGACAACGAGCCGTCACCCAGGTGGAGCGCATTCGGCTGGGTTGCCGTCGTGGCCGCCATCATTGCGCTGGTCCTTCTGCATCGTTGGCGCCGGCCGCCCGACGATGTGCCAATCTGAAGCAGCATGGCAGTCCACCTCATTACCGGCGACGACGAGTCACTACTGCTCACAGCCGTATCCGAGGTCGTGCACCGCCTGATCGGCGACGGTGACCGTTCGCTGATGGTCGATGAGTTCGACGACGACGAGTACGAGGTGCGCTCAGTTGTCGACGCTGCCCAGACTCCGCCGTTTCTCACCGACTCGCGCGTCGTCGTGGCCCGCGGGATCGGTCGCTTCGGTGCCGACGACGTGGCCCCGTTGGTGGGGTATCTCGCCGATCCGCTACCGAGCACCGAATTGGTGCTGGTCGCCGGCGGTGGGCGTCTGGCCAAGGCGCTCGGCGACGCTGTCAAGAAGGGGGGCGGTCACGTCGTCGACACCGTGCCGCCGACACGCGCTCGCGAGCGCGGCGGGTGGTTCGAGGAGCAGGTCATCGCTGCAGGGTTGCGCCTCGACCAGCAAGCCCTCGGCCTGCTGGCATCGTGGCTTGGAGAAGATGCCGGCCGTGTGCAGGGCATCCTCGAGACGCTTGCATCGGCGTACGGCGATTCACGGATCCTGAAGGTCGTCGATGTCGAACCGTTCCTGGGCGAGGCCGGGGGAGTGCCGCCCTGGGATCTCACCGATGCCGTCGATCGAGGCGACACCACCAAGTCGCTGTTGCTGCTGCATCGGATGATGCGCGCCGGAGAACGTCATCCGCTGCAGGTGATGGCGATCTTGCACAACCACTACACCAAGTTGCTGACCCTGGATGGGGCGAACGCCAATGACGAATCCTCCGTGGCCGCCGTGCTGGGCATCAAGCCCGGCTATCCGGCGAAAAAGGCATTGGATCAATACCGCAAGCTCGGCAATGCCGGGGTCGTTCGAGCCATCGGGCTGCTTGCCCAGGCCGACCTCGACCTGCGCGGCGCCAAGGAATGGCCCGACGAGTTGGTGATGGAAGTGCTGGTGGCCCGGCTCAGCCGACTGGGCGGAGCCCGCCGCTGACGGCTCGGTCGTCGGCACACCGACCGGGCGGCCGATCCGATGATTTGTGTAAGGAAATAGAGCCGTGGATCGTTTGTGCGCTTACACAAACTGCGTGACTCGGCTCGATAGCGAGCTATGCGCCGGCGTTGATCTTCTTCATCAGGCGGCTCTTGCGACGAGCGGCCTGGTTCTTGTGAATGACACCCTTGGCGGCAGCCATGTCGAGGCGCTTGACGGCGAGTCGCATGGACTCTTCGCCGGTCTCACTGCCAATCGCGGCGACAGCGTTCTTGCTGCGCGTCTTCAGCTCGCTTTTGACGGCCTTGTTGCGCTCGGCAGCCTTAGCGTTTGTGAGGATTCGCTTCTTCTGACTCTTGATGTTTGCCACGTTGCCGACTTCTCTCGCAG
>JAENVT010000391.1 GCA_016650435.1 Ilumatobacteraceae bacterium | reverse complement strand
TCCCAATCGGGACAGGTGCACGAGAACAACAGCTCGTCGGCGCGCGGAATGAGCCGGGCGACGTGGGCACGTTCGGGGACCTGACCGAGATCTTCGGGACGGCTCACCGTCTCGACAGTGATCGTGACGTGATACGGATCGGGGCGGCCGCCGACGACCGTTGCCAGCAACACACCCTCTGACAGCTCGAGTCGGGCGATGGCGTTGTCGGCGAGATAGCCCTTGCCACGCCGGAACCGCTGCGGATCGGCGAGCCCGGCGACGGTGACCGAAAGCAGCGATGCCGCGAGACGTCCCGCTGGCGTCGGCTCCCGTCGCAGGTGCGTAGGGCCCGGTGTGATGACGATGCTCATGCGCCGCGCACAGCGTTGTGGTCGAGCACGATCAGATCGCGCAACTCGTCGGTCGACAGCTCGCTGAGCCAAGCCTCGCCGGTGGTTCCAACCACCGCGTCGGCAAGAGCCCGTTTGTCGTTGATCATCGCGTCGACTCGCTCTTCGATCGTTCCTTGGCAGACCAACTTGTGAACGAACACCGAGCGCTGCTGCCCGATACGCCAAGCCCGGTCGGTGGCCTGGTCTTCGACGGCCGGATTCCACCAGCGGTCGTAGTGCACGACACGTGACGCGGCCGTGAGATTGAGGCCGGTGCCGCCAGCGCGCAACGACACCAGCAGCAGTGGCGACGCCGACCCTGTCTGGAACTCGTCGACCATGCGATCGCGACCTTTACGGGTGACGCCGCCGTGCAGGAAAGGAGTCGGCAAGGCGAAACGCTCGAGCAGATGGCGTTGCAGCAGCAGGCCCATCTCGCGGAACTGTGTGAACACCAGGGCCTGCTCTTCGGCATCGATCAGATCAGTGATCAATTCGTCGAAGCGGGTCAGCTTTCCGGACCGGCCTCCGAGCCGCGACCCGTCGCCGAGGGCGTGTGCCGGGTGGTTGCAGATCTGCTTCAGGCGCGTCAGCGCGGCGAGCACCAACCCGCGGCGTCGCATGCCGGTGGCTTGTTGCGCATCGGCCAGCAGTTGGTCGACGACGCCTTGGTACATGCTCGCCTGCTCGCGTGTCAGCGATGCCCACGCCAACTGCTCGACCTTGTCGGGAAGGTCGGGAACCAACGACTTGTCGGCCTTGGTCCTGCGCAACAGGAATGGCGAGGTCAATCGGCGGAGTGCCTCGGCAGCAGCGAGGTCGTGGTTGCGTTCGATAGGGATGGCGAAGCGCCGGCGGAAGTGGGTGAGGTTGCCCAGCAGCCCCGGCGTGACCATCGACATGATCGACCACAGCTCGCTGAGCCGGTTCTCGACCGGCGTGCCCGTCAGGGCGATGTGCTGTGCGGCCGGCAGCGTGCGCAATGCCTTGGCAGTGCGCGTCTCGGGATTCTTCACCGCCTGGGCCTCGTCGAACACGACGGTCGTCCACTGCACTGCTTGCAGTGTCTCGATATCGCGTGCGGCGACGTGGTACGTCGTGATGACAAGGTCGTGCTGGGCGACGATATTGGCGAAGGCGACCGCGCCGCTGCGACCGGTGCCGTGGTGGACGGCGACCCGCAGCATTGGTGTGAACCTGGCCGCCTCTGCCTCCCAGTTGCGGACGACCGATAGCGGACAGATCACCAAATGCGGGCCCGGCAAAATGGAGATGTGGGCGAGTGTGGTCGGTGTCTTGCCGAGACCCATGTCGTCGGCCAGGCATCCGCCGAGCCCGAGCTGGTAGAGGAACTGCAACCATCCCAGCCCGCGGCGCTGATATGGACGCAGTGTCGCCATGAAACCTGGCGGCTCGACTCCCTCCGCAAGTGCTGTATCGGGAAGGCCCTGCAGCAGATCGCCGAGCCAACCGGTGGCGGCTATCGCCGGGCCATGGGCGTCGATCTCCTGGCTGTCGCCGCTGAGAACAGTCTCGACGGCCGATCGAGGTTCTTCCGACGCGGCGAGTTCGGCGGCGAGCCGCAGGAGGTCGAGCGTCGACAGCTCGCTGTGGTCGCGACGATGTTCGGCGAGATTGGCAAGAGCTCGGCGTGCTTCCGTGCGGTCGAGGCGCACCCACCGGCCGTTGACGTTGATCAACCCTGCGCCCGATGCAGCGGCGCGTTCGAGCAAGGCTTCGTCGACGGGAGTGTCGTCGACGACGACGGTCCAGTCGATGATCGCCGCCGTGCTGAAACGACCGGCTCGCGCGGCGTCCTTTGGCTGGGCGACTCCCTTGGTGGTCGCCGTGCGGCGAGTCAATCGCTCGGGGGTCAGTAGCTCGATGTCGACGGTGGCCAAGGCGTCGACTGCCTCGAGCGTCGCCGCAGCAGTGTCGAGGTCGACACCATGCTTCGGATCGACGAGCCACGCCGCCAGCCATGGAGCGAGCATCTCGATGTCGACCTGTGCGGTGGCGATACATTCGCTGAGCATCGGTAGGAAGCGTTCCTCGCCGGCAAGGCGGATCGCTGCCGGACTACCGCCGGCAACATCGTCGGCGGTGCACCACCGTCCACGATCATCGGGGTCGACCAACTCGAGCGACAGCGGCCAGTCGCCCGCCGGTTCGTCGGGCAATGCCAGTCGCAATCGCGCCCGCACGATCGGCTCGCCCTCGGCGCGGCGGATGGCCTGATCGAGGATCGTCGCCAGATCGTCGAGCGCCTCACTGAGTTCGGGGTCGGCTCGGAACTCGCCGGCCGGCGCGCTGAGGGCACGCGTTGCAGCCCGTGCCGCCCGTGCTGTGACTCGCCGAGTATCGGTGACCGGCGCGTGCCAGCCGGCACCGGCCAAAAGCAAGCGCGCCGTTTGATCGACGAACGAATCGATGATCACCGTCGTCAGTTCCTCGGCAGTGAAGCCTGGGCTGGCGACTGCCACCACGGGCGGCTGCGTCGCCGCGAGTTCGGCAACCGGACCGGCCAGATCGGCGCGCAGCGGCCGCCAGCGGGCGACCCACCATCCGAGACCCGTATCCGTCAGCTGCGGCAGGACGCGGCCGGCGGTGACGAGTCGCATCGCCACCGAATACGTCGCGCCTAGCCAGCCCACCGACGCACCAGCCTCGCTGCCGAGGGCGTCGAGTTGACCGAGCGCGGCGAGCGAGGCGACGGTCAGTCGTTGGCACATCACCTGTTGCTCGCCCCCTGGCAAGGCCATTCGTACGACACGCATCGAGCCGTTCTGACTCGTCGGCGGCCGACGGAACGTCGAGCTGACGACGGCCTGGAGATTTCCGCCGTACACCCCTCGGCCCGGCTGCCAGGCCACGACCTCGCCATCGAGCCAGGTCAGCTGCAGGCCAGGTGATGGCACGGCGCTGGGGCGGATGGGCATACGTCGAGTGTACGAGTGGGGTGTGCGTCGGTTCCGGCGTTGTGGTGCGTAAGACTGTCGCCGACATGTCGCATCTTTGGGATCCTCCCGATCCGGACCAAGAGCGCAACCCCTTCCACGGTGGCCGTTCAAATCGGGCCGTCGGCATCGTGCTACTCGTGCTGATGGCCCTGGTCGTCGGCGGCGCGGCTGCGTATGTGCTGTCGCAGTGGCAAGACGCCCGCCGGCCTGCGGTCGCTGCGCCGACCGTGGCGCCGACGACAACCTCGACATCCACGACATCGACCACTACCTCCACAACGATTGCGCCGAGCACCACCTCGACGACGACCACGATCGCTGCGACCACCACCACGTTCGCACCGGTCGTCGGAGATCACATGGTCTTCGCCGATGGTTACCCGCTCGGCCACATCTCGCCAGCGGGCTTCGCTCTGTATCAAGGCGACGCTGTCTCGCAGTTGCGGCAGGGATCCCTGCAGATGTCGTCGGTTGTCAACTTTGTCGGCTCGCAGTTCAGCGTGCAGGTGCGCCCGCTCGATCCGCTCGAGATGTCGGCTTCATGTCCTATTGCCGTGCAGCCCCGGGCCGCCGACAACGCCGAACCATTGGGGCTATGGGTCGAGGCGCCGACATGGCAGTTGCAACCCAAGACGGCAACTCCGGTTGCTCTGAACGACCCTTCTGTCGTCGCCGTTATCCAACTGATCACGGCCAACAACGCCGTGTCGCCGGCGCCCCCGCCCAAATCCGGTAGTGCGGTGCTGGTCGATCTGATCGGCGATGGCGTGCCCGATCTCATCGTGTCGGCTACGTACAGCGACGACTCGATCTACTACCGGCTGGTTGCGGTAGCGCCAGATGGCAATCCCGACGCGGCGACCACGGTGATGATCGAGTTCGGTGGTTCGTTCCGCGACGACGGATCGCGTGATCCGCAATCGCGTGGTGAGCTGCGAGTCGATGGTGTGGTTGAGATGACCGGCAAGCCGCCGTTCGAGTTGTTCATCCGTCGCACGACGTCCAACACCAAAGGTGTCTCGATCCGCGACATCGCCGGCACCGAACTCGCCGCCTCCTCCTGCCCGCGCTAGCGGTTGACCACCGGCGCGAAGTTGATAGACTCCGACTCAACATTTCTCATGACACATAGCTGAGACCAGGAAAGATGGAGCCGACAACATGGCGTTCGACCCCAAGAAATGGACCCTGAAGACGAATGAGGCCTTTGCCGCGGCGATCGACCAGGCGAAGGCGCTGAGCAACCCGGAATTGACACCTGACCACCTGATGGCAGCGATGATGCGCCAGGACGACACAATCGTGCCTGCGGTGCTGGCCAAGCTCGGCCTAGCTCCGCTGATGGTCCGCAACAAGGCCGACGAGGCCGTGCAGAAGTTGCCGAAGGCCTACGGCGGCGACGATCCGCGGATGAACCGCGAGCTCAACAACGTCGTCCAGAATGCCGAGACCTACCAGAAGGATCTCAAGGACGACTTCTTGTCGGTCGAGCACCTGCTGCTGGCCATGAACCAGCGCCTCGGCATCGGCAGCGAGGAATTGTTGCAGGCCCTGAAAGAGGTTCGTGGCAGCCACCGGGTCACCAGCCAGAACCCCGAGGAGAATTTCGCGGCCCTCGAGAAGTATGGCCAGGATCTCACGCAGCGCGCCCGCGATGGCAAGATCGATCCGGTCATTGGCCGCGACGACGAGATCCGCCGCGTTATCCAAGTGCTCAGCCGGCGGACCAAGAACAACCCGGTGCTGATCGGCGAGCCCGGCGTCGGCAAGACCGCCATCGTGGAGGGTCTCGCCCAACGCATCGCTGATGGTGATGTGCCGGAAGGGCTGAAGAGCAAGCGGTTGATCTCACTCGACATCGGTTCGATGCTGGCCGGCGCCAAATACCGCGGCGAGTTCGAAGAGCGGTTGAAGGCCGTGTTGAAGGAGATCACCGACGCGGCCGGCGAGGTCGTCACCTTCGTCGACGAGTTGCACACCATCGTGGGCGCGGGTGCAGCAGAAGGTGCGATGGACGCCGGCAACATGATCAAGCCGATGCTCGCTCGCGGTGAGCTGCGAATGATCGGTGCGACCACGCTCGACGAGTACCGCAAGCGCATCGAAAAGGACGCCGCGCTCGAGCGCCGCTTCCAGCAGGTCTACGTCGGAGAGCCCAGTGTCGAAGACACCATCGGAATCCTGCGCGGCTTGAAGGAGCGGTATGAAGTGCACCATGGTGTACGGATCCAAGACTCCGCGCTGGTCAGCGCGGCCGTGTTGTCGAATCGCTACCTCACCAATCGTTTCCTGCCCGACAAGGCCATCGACCTCATCGACGAGGCCGCCAGCAAACTGCGCATCGAAATCGACTCGTTGCCCACCGAGATCGATGTCGTCCAGCGTCGCATCCTGCAGCTCGAGATCGAGCAGGTCGCCTTGGAGAAGGAGTCCGACGCGGCCTCCAAGGAGCGGCTCGACGTGATCGTCGACGAGCTCGCCACCCTCAACGCTCAGGTGCATCAGATGAAGCAGCACTGGGAGGGAGAGAAGCAGGCGATCGATGCGATTCGCTCGCTGAAAGAGGAGTTGGGACAGCTCGGCCAGCAGCTCGAACGCGAATCTGATCTCGCGGTGGCTGCAGAGATTCGCTACGGGCGAATGCCAGAGCTCGAGCGACGAATCGCCGAGGCCACCGAACATCTCGACCAACTGCAATCGGGTCACCGCATGTTG
>JAENVT010000390.1 GCA_016650435.1 Ilumatobacteraceae bacterium | reverse complement strand
GATTGAACATCGGACTAGCCTCCCGTGTTGCCCGCCGCCCCGAGGAGTGGCTCTACTACTTATGACAATTGCTATTGCTGCCGCGTACGGCTTGTTGTTCGGTTCATTCCTCACCGTGGTTGTCGATCGTGTGCCCCGTGGGGCATCGATCGTTTCGCCTGGCTCGGCATGCGGAAACTGCGGCTTGCGCCTCGGTTTCCGAGATCTCGTTCCGGTGTTCAGTTGGCTCGCACTGCGAGGCAAGTGTCGCCGCTGTCGTATGAATATCGGCAAGGAACCGCTGATTCTTGAGCTGCTTACGGGTCTGGTGTTCGGATTGTTTGGCTGGAAGTTCGGCCTCGACTGGGCGCTGCCGGCGTTCTGCGTGTTGGGTGCCGGTCTGATCGGCCTCAGTTGGATCGACTTGCGAACAAAGCGGCTGCCCCGGCAGATCATCTACGTCACCGCGGCGGTCGGAATTCCGCTGCTGTGCCTGGCCGCATTGATACGGCACGAGCCCCGGCGAATGTGGATGATGTTGCTCGGTGCTGGAATCGCGTTGGCGTTCATGGGACTTGTCTATGTGCTCAGCCGAGGCGGCATGGGCGACGGCGACGTGCGACTGTCGCCGCTGCTCGGCGCATTTCTCGGATGGCTGAACCCCGGCTTCGTTGCCGTTGGATTGTTCCTCGGGTTCCTCGCCGGCGCGGTCGTTGGCGTGGCTATGTTGGCCACCGGCCGCGCCGGACGAAAGACTGCGGTGCCGTTCGGGCCGTTCCTGGCACTCGGCACGATCGTTGCGGTGTTCGTTGGTCAGCGTTGGATCGACGTGTTCCTGCGACGCTGAAGAACGTGTGTTACGGGGTGCTCTCTTTGGCACCGTCGAGCACGCCGTACATGGCTTGCACGAGTGCAACGGCGACGAACCCGACGATCATGCCGACGAAGATGATCATCAGCGGCTCGAACATCGTCGTGAACTTCTTGATGCGACTCTCGAGTTCTCGGTCGAAGTACAAACTGGCGACCTCGAGCTGCTTGTCGAGTGTTCCGGTCTCCTCCCCGACTTTGAACATCTGCTTCGCCGCGCCCGGAAACAGCTCCGTCGCGGCCAGCGGCTTCGAGAACCCGCCGCCTTCGACCATCTCCGCCTGCGCGATCTCGAGTCGTTCACGAAACACCGAGTTGCTGGTTGACTCCGTGGTGGTTTTCATTCCTTCAGGCAGCGGCACGCCGGCCCTCACCATTGCAGCCAAAATGCGGCAGAACCGCTCGAGGATGGCGTATTCGACGATGCCTTTGATGATCGGAATCCTCAGGATCAACCGGTCCTTCACGGGTCGCCCACTGGGAGTTTTGAACAGCCAGTACAACGTCCCTGCCCATGCACAGAACACACTGAATGGGATGTACCACAACGTGCTGAACAGCGTCGCCACGAACAGCAGACTTCGCGTCGAAAGGGGCAGGTCCGCGTTGAGCTCCTTGAAGAGCGGCTTGAACTGTGGCAACACGTAACCGGCGAGGATCACAACCGTGATCATGGCCATTCCCATGACAACGGCCGGGTACGACAACGCCGAGACGACCTTCGATCGCGTTTCCAGCTCGCGGTCCAGATAGCCCGCAAGGCTCTCCAACGTCTCGTCGAGGTTGCCGGTCAGTTCCGCGGACTGCATGATTCCGATGTAGTAGCTCGGGAAGGCCTGCGGATGTTTGCCGGCCACTTCCGACAGCGTGCCGCCGTTGCGTAGGTCATCGACCATCGCCGTGATCGTTCGTTGCAGGGCAACATCCTCGGTCTCATCGCCGATGATCTGCATCGCTTCCGTGATTGGGATGCCGGCCTTGACGAAGACCGCGAGCTGGCGCGTGAAGTGCATCAGCTCCTTCTTCTTGACCTTCTCCTTCGTCAACTCGAAGTCGAGGGCACCGCGCTTTTCTTGGATCTTGACTGGATATAGATTCTGATCCAGCAACCCTGCACGGGCGTCGCCGAGGGTGTCGGCTTTGGTTACGCCTTCGACGGACGCACCGGTGGCGTCGATGGCGGCATATGCAAACCTTGGCATGGTCGTGGCTCCTAGTTGGCGTACAGGGTCTTGATGACTTCGGGAATGGTGGTGACGTCGTTCTCGACCAGCGCCATGCCTTCGCGCAACATCGTGCGCATGCCTTGGGCGACGGCGAGCCGACGGAGTTCTTCGGTGGTGGCCCAGCCGACGATGAGTCGACGAAGCTCGGGAGTGATGCGCAGCAGCTCGTACACGCCGATGCGGTCGCGGTATCCGGTACCGGCGCAGAAGTTGCAGCCGGCGCCGTGGAAGAACTGCGACTTGTCGCTGCCTCCACTGTGTTGGCGGAACGCAGCGAGCTCGTCGGCGCCAGGGCTGTATGGCTCCTTGCAACCGTCACAGATGCGGCGCAACAGACGCTGTCCGATGACGCCCACGACTGCGGATGCGATCAAGAAGGCTTCAATGCCCATGTCGAGGAATCGGTGCAGCGCGGCAACACTGTCGGTGCCGTGAAGTGACGACAGCACGAAGTGACCAGTGAGAGCGGATTGGACGGCGATACGTGCTGTATCGGCATCTCTGATCTCGCCCACGAGGATGACATCGGGGTCTTGACGAAGAATTGCTTTAAGGCCTGTGGCGAACGTCAATCCGGCTTGTTCGTTGGTTTGGATCTGGTTGATGCCGGGAAAGACGTACTCGACCGGATCCTCGACCGTGGTCACGTTGGTGCCGTCGCTGTTGACCTCGAGCAGCGATGCGTACAGCGTCGTGGTCTTACCGGCACCGGTCGGTCCGGCGCAGATGACCATTCCGAACGGCGAATGGATCATCTTCGAGTAGTGGAGGTAGGTCTCTCGCGGAAAGCCGAGCTCCGACAGGCCGATCATCGAACGGCTCTTGTCGAGAATACGCATGACGATCTTTTCGCCGAAGACGGTGGCCACGCTGGCAACACGCACATCGACTTCCTTGCCGTCGATCACCGTCGAGAACTGACCGTCTTGCGGCTTGCGCTTCTCGACGATGTTCATGCCGCTCATGATCTTCAAGCGGCTCGTGAGGGCTGGGTGCGCACTCAGCGGCAGGCTGAAGGCCTCGACGAGGTGGCCGTCGATGCGGAACCTGATACGCAGACGCTCGTCGAGCGGCTCGATGTGAATGTCCGAGGTGCGGTCGCGCATCGCCTGGCTGACAATTCGGCTGACCAACTGGATGATCGGCGCTTGATCGTCGAGGCTCACCTCGGCAGCGATCGCCGCGGCCTTGCTCTGGTCGTCGCCAACCTCGAACACCTTGACCAAACGCTCGATCTCGTCGTTGGCTCGGTAGGTTCGATCGATGAAGGTGCGGATCGTTGCCGGGTCGGCGACGGTCCAACGAATCGGTCGACCCGCTGCAGCCTCGACCGCGCGGCGCCGGGCCGGGCTCGGGTCGGCGGCGATGACGACGAGAACTCCGTCCTCTTCGGCAATACCGATCACGCAGTGAGCGCGGACGACCTTCTCGTCGAGAAGATCCTTGGCGTTCTCAGGCAGTTCGATCGACTTCGAATCGAGAAGACCGACCTCGGTGACCTCGGCGATCGCTTTGGCCAGTTCGGCACGGTCAACTGCGAAGCGGCCGAGCACGACGTCGGCGAACTGCAGAAGGTCGCCGTTGGCTGTCGACAATGCGATTGCCAAGTTCTCTGCGGAAAGCTGCTCGCTCTCGACCAGTATCTGGCCGACTCGCATGCATTCGGCAGCAGCTTCGCCCGGAGCCGCAAGCGCCGCCAGCGGACGCGGCAGCGAAGATGCAGCGTCGGGTGATTCCTTTGTCTTTTGAAACAGTGCCATTTTGCCCGTCTCCCGCCAAGTGGGGGCGTTACCGGTTCACGTCAGTACGACGAGAAGCTGGGTTCCGATGTTTTGTTGGTGTTGCTCGCCGGCAACGTGGGGTTGTTGCTCGGTGCCGAGTATGCGTTGGTCTCTGAGCTCGCTTCGACCTTGCGGACGAATTGACTGGGGTTGAGCTCGATCAGTGCGCGCTCGATCTCTTCGAGTCGCTCGAGCTGCACGGCCTCGCTGACGTCCATGGTGTCGGCGAGTTGTGCCTCGATCTCCGACATCCGCAGGGCCGTGGAATCGAACTTTTCGTCCTGCGTAGCGATGAAGCGATCGACCTCGATGCGCACGAGCATCGCCTCGCCGACGGCGCTCGACAGCTGTTCCTTCACGGCGTTGATCGCTTCTTCGTCGACCTTGGAGACATCTTCTGCCAGGCGATCCATGCGGTCGCCAGCTTCCAGCAACATCGCTTCGAGATCGACGATGCGCTTAGACAACGCACCCATCGCATCGTCGAAGCCGGCGCCGACGCGGCCGATCGTTGCTTCCAGGTTGGCGATCTTGACGCCGTTGTGTTCGTTGATGCGATCTTCCATCGCCATTGCCCGGTCGACCATCTTCATGTCGATGGCGTCGACGCGTTGCGAAAGGATCTGACCATGCTCGGCCAACTGCCGGGCCACGTCTGCGCCGGTCTGGTCGACCACTCCGCGCAAGTCGCCGAGGCGTTGCTCGATTGTTCGCGACACTGCCTGATCGCCGTCGTCCATTCGCCGGTAGAGCGCTGCCACGGTTTCGTTGATGTGTGCCACGATCGAGGCGGCCTGCTCGTCGAAACGGCGGCTGCTCTTGTGCAATTCGTCGATCTGCGTCTCGATCGCTGTGGTTTTGTGCTCGAGGTAGTCGCGCAAACCTCGGCTCACAACTGCGAACTGGGTGGGCAGCTCTGCCTGCACCAACGAGGGCAAGCTGGCCAGCTTGGTGTTGATCGTCGTCAGGGTCTGATGCTGATGGTTGGCGAACTCGGCGAGACGTTCTTCCAAGGCGGCCTGCAGGGCGCTTTGGTATCGATCGTTGGCCTGCTGATTGGCATCGATACGCGTGGTCAGGGACTCCAACTGCCCCGCGAACTCGGCCTGCATCTCGAGACGCGCTGCCTCAGCTGCCTGCCGTGTCGTCTCGACCTGCTGCGACATCGTCGACATGTACTGGGTGAGCTGCCGTTCGACCGCGCCGGCGATCGTCGCCGCCAGAATCTCCGTCGTCGAAGGCGCCGCGGCCGCGTGCACGGGTGGAGGAGGTTCAGTCGTCGGTGCAGCCGGCAGCCATGCCGGGGTCGTCGGAAGTTCGTTCGCCACGGTCAATTCATCGGCCGAACTTGCCCCAATCTTGAGACATCTTTGCCGACTACGGTGGCCCCGTGCGCGTCCATTTGATCGACGGAACCTACGAGTTGTTTCGCCAACATTTCGGCCAGGCAGCCCACCACAACGAGGCCGTTCCATACGCCGCGACGATCGGCGTCGTCGCCTCGACGCTGCAACTCATCAGCGACGGCGCGACCCATGTTGCTGTGGCCAGTGATCACGTGATCGAGAGCTTCCGCAACGACATGTGGGCCGGCTACAAGACCAGCGCCGGCATGGATCCGGAGTTGTTGGCGCAGATTCCGTTGATGGAGGAGGCGCTCGTCAGCGCCGGCTTTACGACGTGGGCGATGGTCGAGTACGAAGCTGATGATGCTTTGGGTGCTGCCGCAGCGGTTGCCGATGCCGACCAGCGGGTCACCCAGGTGATGATCGTGACGCCCGACAAAGACCTCGGGCAGTGTGTTCGCGGCACCCGCGTTGTCCAATACGACCGCCGCAAGGGTGAGATCGTCGATGAAGCTGCCGTGACCCTCAAGTTCGGGGTCAGTCCGGCGTCGATCGCCGACTATTTGGCGCTCGTCGGCGACTCCGCCGACGGCTATCCCGGGCTTGCCGGTTGGGGTGCCAAGAGCGCTGCGACCGTGCTGGCGAAGTTCGGTTCGATCACCGAGATTCCGGCATCGTCGCGTGATTGGGGGTTGCCTGCGCTACGCGGCGCGGAGAAGTTGGCCGTCACGCTCCGCGATCAACTTGACCTTGCGTTGCTGTTCCGCAGGATCGCCACGATCGAGGTCGACGTACCCGTCGGTCGCGTCGATGACTGGCAATGGAAAGGCCCGACGCCCGGTCTTGCGGCCCTCGCCGAGCGGCTTGGTGCGCCTCACCTGGCCGAGCGCGCCCACCGCCTCGCCCAAAAAACTGACACCCGCCGAGTGAGGTGACGGCCAGGCTACCTGCGGCACACAGGCGCTGCCGTTGAAGGCTGCTACCTCCCGGTCCTGACCTGATTCCCGGGCGCCCGTCGCACAGGGCCCGACCGTCACCTCACCCGGCGGGTGCCGAAGTTCGGTAGCGCGAGCCTAGCGTGACCGCTACCCTTCTGTGCCCCAGGAGGGGTGCGAGAGCGGCCGAATCGGCACGCTTGGAAAGCGTGTGAGGGGCAACCCTCCGTGGGTTCGAATCCCACCCCCTCCGCTGTGATGGCACCGCTGACCGACGACGACGCGATGCAATTGGCACTCGACCAGGCGGCCGCCGCGGCCGCCCACGGCGACGTGCCCATCGGGGCCGTGATGGTACGCGACGGCCAGGTGATCGCCGCCCGGCACAACGAGCGCGAGTTGACCGGCGATCCCACCGCACACGCTGAGGTACTGGCGATCCGCGATGCAGCCAGCGTCGTGGGGCACTGGCGGCTGCTCGACTGCACACTGTACGTCACGCTGGAGCCATGCGTGATGTGTGCCGGGGCACTGGTCAACGCACGCATTGGGCGGGTGGTGTTCGGTGCCATCGACCCGAAAGCCGGTGCGGTGGTCAGCCTCTACCAGGTCTGCGGCGATCCGCGGCTCAACCATCGCCCGCCCGTTGTGGCCGGGATGCGCGCCGAGGAAGCAGGCAGGATGCTTCGCGACTTCTTCGCCAGCCGGCGCAGCTAGCTCGAAATGGTTTTAGGCGCCGGAGCCCATGCCGGCAAAGGCCCGCTTGATGGCCTCGGCAACCTCGTCGGCGATGATCGCCGCGTCGACTTCTGCTGAAGATGCGGTCACCGGAATCTGGGCGGTCGGCGGCGGCATGTTGGCCAGCGGCACCTGTGTCGTGATCGGCGAGATCGTGGGGACGGCCTGTGTGATCGGCGGCGGCGGGACCGCTGACGACGCGGATGCCGTCACCGGCACCGCCTGCGTGATCGGCGGGGCATTGAGGTTGTTGCGAGGCTCTGGCTTCGGCTCTGGTGTTGGCTCCGGCCTTTGTGCGACGCGAACTTCGGCCTTGGGCTCTGCCTTGACCTCTGCCTTGGCCGCTGGCTGGGCCTCGTGTTGCCGTGCTTCGGCTTTGGCCGCAGGCTGTGCTTCGGGTTGGCGTGCTTCGGGTTGCCGTACTTCGGCTTTGGCCGCAGGCTGTGCTTCGGGTTGCCGTACTTCGGGTTGCCGTACTTCGGGTTGCCGTACTTCGGCTTTGGCCGCTGGCTGTGCTTCGGGTTGGCGTGCTTCGGTTCGCTGTGGTTCCGGCCGCCGTACTTCGGATGCCTGTACTTCCGGCCTCGGCTTCGACTTGGCAGCCTTCGCCGCCGCTGCTGCATCAGAGGCAGCCCGCGTCGCCGCCGAACCATCCTGCGTATCGCCTTGGCGGCCCGTAACCGGCACGCTATGCGGATACCAGCGATCGATGCCGCTGGGGTGCCGGCGATACAGCGTCAACTCGTAGCTGGGCACCAATTCATTGGCCACGGCGATCATCACGTCGTCGGTGAACAACTCGACGCACAGTTCAACCGAAGCCCGGTCGATCGACGGATCAGTGTCGAACATCCGCCCGACATGCTCAACACCATTGACGATCACCGTGCCGCGCTGCATCTGCTCG
>JAENVT010000389.1 GCA_016650435.1 Ilumatobacteraceae bacterium | reverse complement strand
TGTCACGCTGGACTCGGACGCCGTCGTGTCGACAGCGCTGCCACAGGATCATGTTGTGCTCGCCTACGCCTTGACCGGTGGATTCCGCATCGGCGATACACAGATCGACGAAGGAGTCCTGGCCGTCATCGATGGCGACGAGCTGAGCATCACCGGCGTCGCCCCGCAATCGGAGATCGTCGTCTTGACGGGCCAACCCATTGGCGAGCCGGTCGCCCGGTACGGCCCGTTCGTGATGAACACCGAAGACGAGGTTCGCCAGGCGTTCGTCGACTTCGACCACGGTCGTTTCGGCACGCCCAGCGACTAACACTCGACGCGTCTTCGGCGGTTCGGCAGTCCCCTGCCAGACTGACGCGCATGAGCGACAAGGAAGCAGTGCGCGTCGGGCTGGTAGGCACCAGTTGGTGGGCAGAGGCGATGTATCTGCCGGCGCTCGCCAACCATCCGATCGGCCGCATTACAGCCGTGTGCGGACGCGATCTCGATCGTGCCCAAAACGTCGCCACCCAGTGGTCGGTCCCGAAGGCGTACAACGATTGGTCGGCGATGATCGACAGCGGAGGGTTCGACGCCATCATCGTCGCCTCACCCAACGAGACGCACTACGAGATCACCATGGCCGCGCTCGATCGCGGCTTGCCGGTGCTGTGCGAGAAGCCGCTCGGTATGAACGTTGCCGAAGCGCACAAGATGGCCGAAGCCGCGCACCAGAGCGGGGCTATCACGATGGTGCCGTTCACCTACCGAAACATGCCGACGAATCAGTTCGTCAAACAACTCATCGACGATGGCTACGTCGGTCGGCCGTACCACCTCAGCATGCGCTACTTCGCCGGCTATGCGCGCGACGGGTCGTACGCCTGGCGGTTCGACGAAGAAAAAGCTGGTTCGGGAATCATCGGCGATCTCGGCTCGCATTGGCTCGACATGGCTCGATGGTTTCTCGGCGAGGTCACCGCTGTCAGTGCCAACCGCGACTGCTTCGTCGACCGCGATCCGCGACCTGACGGCTCGGGCTACACGCAGTTGGAAGACAGCGCGGTGATCCACGCCCGGTTCGAGTCCGGCGCGTCGGCCACGCTGCAGTGCAGTGCGATCTGCTGGGAAGGCACACCATTCGGCCAGATCCACGAGCTCGATCTGCACGGCAGCGGCGGGACGCTGCATGCACTGAACGACTGGGACACCGTTCAAGAGGTTCGTGGAGTGCG
Organism: Ilumatobacteraceae bacterium; assembly: GCA_016650435.1. The sequence continues at coordinate 14,275 of JAENVT010000389.1, read as the reverse complement.
AACCGGCGAGCAGGGCCCCGCGCGGCGCTTGCAGATTCCCGACAGCGCGTGGAACGGCGCGCCGCGCGAGCGGGTCCACGACACGTATCGCCACATCTTCCGTCGCACCGAGGCAATGACCCGGCAGTGGGTCACGGCGATCGCCGACGGGCGCCAGGTCGAACCGGATTTCGGTACCGGTGCCAGGGTTCAAGAGTTGGTCGCCGCGGCAATCAGCAGCGCCACGACCGACGGCTCGTGGCAATCTGTCCCGGCGACCTGACCCTTACCGTTCGCTCAGCGCGTTGCTGGCCCGCTCCATCAGGGATTCTGCGCTATCGATGTTCATCCGAAATGTCTGTGCGCGCCCACAGACGTTCCGCGCTTCTGTTCGCTCACGCTGATCGAGGAACCTGACGACGCAGGCCTCCCATGACTTACCGTTCGCTGAGCGCGTTGCTGGCTCGCCACGCCGCCTCAGCGCGATCGAGGCGCTCGGTCGCGACGCCGCGAAGCTTGATCGCCGCGCCCGCCACAAGCACGTTCATCAGTGCCAGCGTGCCGACGTGGCTGTCGAATGGACCGGCACCTGCGGCGGTGACGACGAGCGTGCGCTGCGCGCAGGCCGCCACCGGCGAGAGCACGCTGTCGGCGATGGACACGGTCCACACTCCTGCCTTCGCAGCCGTGCGCGCCGCGTCGACAAGCCAGCGGTCATACCTGCGAAGGTCAATGGTGACGAGCACATCGCTCTCCTCCATCAGGGCCACTGTGCGGCGCACCGCCACGTCGTTACCGTCGACCATCGTCACCTTCCCACGGAGGGCACTGAGGTCGCCGACAAACTGAGCCGAGACCCCCTTGGAGGCATCGCCTGACAAGACGTAGACCCGCCGCGCCGGATCGGCCAGGTGCTCGACGACGTCGGCCAACGCGACCTGGTCGATCTCTCCGAGCGTGTTCTGAACGTTGCCCATTTCGAGCTGCAGATGGGTGTTCAGCGAATCATGCGCCGCCGGGTCGCGAATCCGCTCCGCGGCCGGCCGCAACTGGTTGGCCAGATCCTGCTGCACAGAGGCCTGCAAGGCGCTGAAACCCTCGAAGCCCAGTTTGGTGGCGAGCCGCACCACCGTCGCCGCACCCGAGCCGGCCCCCTCCGCCAGGTCGGCCACCGTGCCGAAGGCGACGAGCTGTGGATTGGCCAGAATCACCTCGGCGACGCGTCGTTCGGCGGTCGTCAGACTTGTACTGCTTCGGCCGATCCGATCCGCCACTTCCACGGCCGCGGATCATAGTGGTTGAGCCCGTGATGAATCGTTTGTTTCAGTCATTAGAGTCTATGGAACATATGTTCCAATCTAGCTCAAGGTAAATAACGGAAGCCATGACCACTCTGACACATCACGTGAAGCCATTCGCAGTCGACTCGCCGCTGTGGCCGGAGATGTCCATTCCGGCACTGTCCGGCGACGCCTGGTCATTCGTTCGCGCCGCAGGCCACGCTGCTGCTTCCCTGCCGTCGGCCGTCCACGACACCCTCGTCGACTTCGCCGACTTCCCGCACGAGTCGGGTGCCTTGGTTCTTCGGGGCGTGCCTGTCGGCACGCTGCCGCGCACACCCGCGACACCGACAACGCCGGCAGAGAAGGACGCGCTGAGTGAGTTCGCACTACTGACCGTTGCCCGTCGCCTTGGCCAGCCGGTCGGCTACGGACCCGAGCACGGCGGCGATCTGGTACAGAACATCGTGCCGACCAAAGCAGCGCACGACCGCCAGGTGTCGACCTCGTCAAAGGTCCAGTTGATGTTCCACACCGAGGCGGCGTTCCATCCGTATCGGCCGCGCTATCTGCTGCTTCTGTGTCTGCGCGGCGACCCAGCCGCCTTCACGACATTGGCATCGATCTTCGAGGTCATGCCACAACTACCGACCGCGGTGGTCGACGTGCTCTTCCAGCCACGCTTCCGGACGGCTGTCGACGAGAGCTACTTACAGGGGCGCACCAACGTGCTGAGCAACCCGATGGCCGTCCTCAGCGGTGATCGCGCCCGCCCGTCGATGGTCTTCGATGCGGACTTGATGGTCGGCATCGACGAGGAGGCTGACGACGCCCTGCGTGTGCTCGGCGAGGCCGCCGAAACGTGCCACACCGCGGTGGCGCTCGAGGCTGGCGACCTGTTGATCATCGACAACACCGTCGCGGTACACGGACGCAGCCCGTTCACGCCCCGCTTCGACGGCACTGACCGTTGGTTGCAGCGGACGTTCGTCGTCAGCGATCTGGCACCGAGTGCTGCCGACCGGCGCGGCAGGGTGATCACCACACACTTCGGCAACTGACATCGTTCGGGCAGAATGGCGGCCGTGACCTCCGACCTCGCCCAGCGAATTGCCACCATGCCGCCCGCACCACAGCGCGCTTTCGCCAGCGACAATGCCGCCGGCGCCCATCCTGCGGTGATCGAGGCGATCGTCGCCGCCAACTCTGGCCACGCCCTTGCCTACGGATCCGACCGGTGGACGGCCGAGGCCGAGGCATCCTTTCGCGAGATCTTTGGACCGACTTCGGAAACGTTCCTGGTGTGGAACGGAACCGGCGCCAACGTGATGGCTTTGGCGACCATGGTGCAACCGGCCGACTTCGTGCTGTGCACCGAGTGGGCACACATCTCGGTGGACGAAGCCGGTGCCCCGGAGCGGGCGCTCGGCGCCAAGATCATGCCGGTAGTTGCCGTTGACGCCAAGCTGCACCCCGACCAGATCGATGCTCTGGCGCGGTTTCAGGGCGACATGCACCACGCCCAACCCGGCGTCGTGTCGATCACCCAGAGCACCGAACTCGGTGCGGTCTACACCGCAGACGAGGTCGCTGACTTGTGCGACTCGGCTCACCGCCTCGGGATGTTCGTGCACATGGACGGCGCACGCCTGGCCAACGCCACAGCGGCTCTGGGCGGCACGGTTGCTGTGGCCCGATCGTTCACGGTCGATGCCGGTGTCGATGTGCTCAGCTTCGGTGGCACGAAGGCCGGCCTCGCCGGCGGTGAAGCCGTGGTGTTCCTCAATCCGAGCCTGGCGAAGCGCGCCAAATACGTGCGCAAGCAGGTCAACCAATTGCCGTCGAAAATGCGTTTCGTCGCCGCCCAGTTCAACGCTCTGCTCGATGGTGACCGGTGGATCCGTCTGGCGGAGCACTCCAATGCCATGTGCACACGCCTCTACGAACTGGCGTCGGGCATCCCATCGGTCACTCTCAGTGGTCCCCCGGTAGTGAACAGCCTGTTTCCGTCGCTTCGTCCCGAGGTGATCGCGCCGCTCCAGGATTGGTGCTTCTTTTGGGACTGGGACGTCACCAAGTCGCAGGTGCGATGGATGACAGCGTGGGACACGACCAACGACGACGTCGAGCAATTCGTTGCCGGAATACGCCATCTGCTCGGCTGATCGGCATCTGCGGACAGTGTGACGAATTTCCTTGCAATCTACAATTGACTCACCGTCAGCGGCGAAATAGTCTGGAGTTGCTGACCGATTGGGTGCCCTTGGGGGCGGTGCAGCGACAACTTTCAGTACCACAGACAGTCGGCACGAGGGGGTTCACATGGCAGCGATGGAGATCTTCTTCCATCGAGTGCTCACAGACGATCGCTGGATGAACCAGGCTGCGTGCAAGGGTCTCACGCACCTATTCTTTCCTCCACCCGCCGAACGGCCGCAGGCCAGAGATCGGCGCGAGGCTGCGGCTAAGTCGGTGTGTGCCAGTTGCATCGTTCACAGCGCGTGTCAGGAGTACGCCAGAACGAACCATGAATACGGTTTCTGGGGTGGCGAGAGCGAAGACGAGCGGCATTCCGCCGGCTATCGACTGATTGCCCCCATCGGCGTACGCGCCCGCAACGTCGGCTGAGATCGCCGGCCGTCAGGCAGAACCCGACCAGCGACAACCGAAGGCCTACGATCGCCGCATGAGCGGCGCGTTGACCCACCGCCAAGCCGTGGACGCGGCATGGGCCGCGTACGGCGACCCCCGCACGATCCGCAGCGCCGACGAGGTCAGTGCCAACGTCTCGACCAATCGTGTCTATCGATTGCACCTCGACGACGGTTCGACCGTCGTCAGCAAGGTGTCGTCATACGGTTCCTACTTCCTTTTCGTCGAAGATCACGAGCAACTCGACCGCTGCGCCCGGTATTTGGGCTCGACACGATTCACCGGAATGCTCGCCGACATATGGAGCCGCAACGGCCGCACGTTCACGTGGTACGACCAGCACATGTGGGCGGTCTTCTACGACGACGTGCCCCGAAGAGATGCATTGCCGCGCATCCTCTCGGCCCAGCAGATCGCCAATCTGGCAACCGAGATCGCCGAGTTTCACCTGGCCTGCAGCGACATCGCCCCACTGCTGCCCAGCGCGTCGAAGACGATCAAGAGCGATGCCATTCACCTCCTCGATCTGCTCGAGAGCCCGTTTGCGCCGCGCAACTTCGACATGCCGCCAGAGTCGATCGCCGTGCTGTGGAAGCACACCCACCGCTTTCTCGAACGGCTGATCGAGGTGGGCTACGACGAGTGGCCGAAGATCCCGATCCTCATCGACTGGAACCTTGGCAACTTCTCGGTCGACATCGCCGCAGACGGAAAGTTCCGCCTGTACAGCCGATGGGACTACGACTGGTTCCGCATCGAACCGCGGCTCCTCGATTTCTACTTTCTGTCGCGCGTGTCGAGCAGCACCGGCGACCGCACCAGATTCACCTACGGTCCGCACACCCTTGTCGAGCCCTCCTTCCTCGCCTTCCTCGCGGCGTACCGCAGCGTGTTTCCGATGAGCACCGACGAAGTGGCGTTCCTGCCCGAGGTCTACCGTTTCTTCATCCTCAACTACGTCGTGCGCGAGGGCGCTCGGTTCTTTCGTCACGATCTGTGCACGCAGTTCCGTCGCGACGCGGTCCGAAGCTATCTCCCCTCACTCGACGTGCTCGACGTCTCGCCCTTGCTGCAGCGATAACCGCTTCGTTCGCGGCTGCTCCTGTCGTGACACGATCGCGAGGTGCCACAAATTCTTACCGTGTCGACGTCCGTGCTCGAGATCTCGTTGGAGGAGTCGGGGCCGCCAGACGGGCCGCCGGTCATGCTCATGCACGGCTTCCCGTACTCGGTTCGCGGTTACGACGCCGTCGTCGAACGCCTCGCGGCCGCCGGCTGCCGCTGCCTCGTGCCTCATCTGCGCGGCTACGGCCCGACCAAGTTCCATAAGCCGACAACGCTGCGATCGGGACAACAGGCGGCATTGGGCAACGATTTGCTCACGCTGCTGAACGCCGCCCAGATCGATCAAGCGGTGCTGTGCGGCTTCGACTGGGGCGGTCGTGCCGCGTGCATCGTCGCCGCACTGTGGCCGCAGCGCTGCACAGGTCTGGTCAGCTGCGGTGGCTACAACATCCAAGACATCACTGCGTCGGTCAGCCCGGCTCCGCCCGAGGTCGAACATGCCAACTGGTACCAGTACTACTTCAACACCGAACGCGGCCGAGCCGGTCTGACGGCCAACCGGCGAGAGATCGCCCACCTGCTGTGGCGACTGTGGTCGCCCCCATGGCAGTTCGACGAGCCCACGTTCGAAGCCTCCGCGGCGATGCACGACAACCCCGACTTCGTCGACGTTGTGATCCACTCCTATCGCCACCGGTTCGGATATGCCAACGGCGACCCAGCGCTCGAGATGATCGAGCAACGGCTCGCTGCCCAACCGTCGATCACCGTGCCGACCATCAGCCTCGATGGCAACGACGGGGGTTTCGGACCGGCCGACACCTCGACGCAGGAACGCGCCCATTTCACCGGGCCCTACGAGCAACGCGTGCTGCACGGTGTGGGCCACAACGTTCCGCAGGAGGCGCCGGACGATTTCGCTGCCGCAGTGCTCGATCTCGCGAAGGTGTAGTTGTTGGGTCTAGTCGACTGCGGTCATGGTGACGGCGGCCCATCCGTCGAGGACCTCGCTGTGGATCCTGTGCAGCGGTTGCAACGCGGCCTCGACGTGCTCGTGTCGATCGGCCAACACGCCGCTCACGATCAGCACACCCGACGGTGCAACCGCGCGAACGAGGTCGTGGGCCAGCTCGATCAGTGTTGGGGCGAGAATGTTGGCGACGACGATGTCGAACTGTCGATCGATCTCGGCCAACGGTGTCGTCGAGACATCGACCAGATCTGCCACGCCGTTGGTAGCCGCGTTGGCTCTCGTGATTGATACCGAAGCCGGAGCGATGTCGATTGCAACCGCATGCGACGCGCCAAGAACGCACGCGCCGACAGCGAGCACTCCCGAGCCACATCCGACATCGAGGACGGTCGATCCGGCGCGTACTGCCCGGCGAATTGCGCGCATCGACAGCATCGTGGTCGGGTGGTCGCCGAGACCGAAGGTTGCACCGGGTTCGATGCGCAACACGATCACACCGGGCTCGACGTCGGAGCTCGGTGTGAATGGGACCCACGCCGGACAGATCACCAGATCCGGTTCGACCCACACCGGTTGGGCGTGGGCGCGCCACGTGTCGGCAACCGCCTCGTCGACCTCGACGAAATGCCATGACCACTGTGCCAAACGGTGCGATGCTGCCGCGATCACGGCGTCGGAGTCGTCACCCAGCGATGTCCACAACTCGACACCACCGGCAGCGGCCCGCTCTTCGATCGCAACGACGCCCAGCGACCACAACGCATCGGATGCGAGTTCGACGTCGTCGCCGGTCGTCGAGAGAACGAGCGCGAGCACTACTCGATGCGCCGCAACTGCTCGCGGAACCGTGCGGCGCGTTCGACGTAACTGGCGACTCCCTGTTCGATGTCGTCGCGGCGAGCCCGGCCCTCTTTGATGACGGCGGGTGTACCAACGGCGAGCGCACCGGAAGGCACGATTGTGTCGTTCAGGACCACCGCGTTCGCGGCGACGATCGCCCAGCTGTTGACGACCACCCGATGAAGGACAATGGAGCCGACACCGATCAGGCACCACGACTCGATCGTGCACGCCTCGAGATGAACCATGTGGCCGAGGACGCAATCGTCACCAACGACGGTTGGTTGCTCGAGCGTGGTATGCAACACGCAGTTGTCCTGCACGCTGGTGCGTTCACCAATTCTGATTTCGCCGTCGTCGCCACGCAGCACCGCACCGGGCCAAACGGAACTGTTGGCTCCGATGGTCACCGAACCGATCACCACGGCATCCGGATGCACATACGCGTCGGGATGGATGGACGGAACCTGATCTCCGAGGGCATAGATGGGCACGGCTTCCAACCGTAGTGAGCAAGCAGATCACAGCGACAACTGCACATCACGGTGGAGCGAAGCGACTCGTACCAGATACCGTTGCGGGCCTATGTCCCGAAGGATCGAAATCGAGCTCACCAGCGCGCGCCCGGACGGCACGTGGACTTGGCGCGCTGCCGGAGCACGCATACCGAAAGGTGTGCTCGACGGCTCGCTCCTGCCTGATGGCGCCAAGATCGGCTCAGTGCTGAAGGCCGACTCGGAGGTCGAGCTCGACGGCATCACCATCCTCTCGGTGACGACCAGCAAGGAAAAGGCTGAGAAGTCCGGCCTGTTGGATCTCATTCCTAGCGACAAGCCGTTCGAGGGCGTCACCCAGCAACTTGCCAAGCGCGATCGCAACGACCGTGGTGACCGAGGTCCGCGACGCGATGGGCCCGGAGGCGAACGACGGCCGCGTCGCGACGCCGGCGACCGGCCACCACGACGCGAGGGCGCCGCGGTCCGCGCCGACCGCCCAGCGGGTGACCGGCCCGGCGGCGAACGTCCAGCAGGTACTCGTCCAGGCGGCAGCACTCGTCCCGAGCGTGGGCCGCGTCCCGAACGGCGCACACGTCCCAATTTCACGGCGCCCCCCGAGCTGCCACAGCGGCCAAAGGCCAAGCGGTTGAAGCCTGGTCGTGTCCACCGCAACGCCGCGCTTGCCGACCTTCCCGAGGAGCAGCGCCCGGTCGCCGAGCGCGCCCTGCAGGGTGGTCTTCCGGCTGTTCGCCAAGCCGTCAACGAGCAAAATGCCCGACTCAAGTCGGAAGGCAAGCCCGAAGTGCCGGCAGCAGGATTGTTGTCGATGGCCGAGGGTTTGCTGCCGAGATTGCGCGTCGCCGAGTGGCTCGATCGTGCGGATGCGGCAAAGGCCGATATCGAGGAACTCGATCTTCGCGACCTGCGCAGCGTCGTGGCCGCGGGAGAAGACCCGATGGTCGCCCGCGATGAATCAACGCGCGCCGTGGCGACCGAACTGAAGGCCGCGTTGGTCACCAAGCAAGAGAGCGAGTTGGCGTTGTGGTTCGAAGACATCGATGCCGCCATCGGCGTCGGTCGTGTCATCCGCGCTCTCAAGCTGTCGTCGCAGCCCCCGAAGGCTGGCGTGCGCTTCCCCACTGAACTCGCCGGCAGGCTGGCCACAGCGACAACTGCAAATCTCACCGCCGACGCGTTCCCTGATCGTTGGGTCGCCGTACTCGAGGCCGCGGCGTTCTCCCCGGTTCGCACCCACGTTCTCCCGACGGCAAAGCCCACGCAGGTCAACGACGAACTGCTGGCGACCGTCAAGCGAGTCGGTCCCCTGCTGCCCCAGATCGCCGCGCTGTTCGAGATCGAAGTCAGCCAGCGCGCCTCGGCACCGAAGCCATTGCGCCCGACGCGCCCGGCTGCTGCCAAGAAGCCAGCCAAGGCCGCTGCACCGCGTCCTCCGCGTCCACCCGCACCGCCCGCAGCCGCAGCTGTTGCCGCAGCCGAACCCACAGTCGACGCCGAGCCCTCTGCAACGCAAGAGCCAACCATGGCAGAGCCCACCATCGAAGCCGAGCCGTCTCCCACGCAAGAACCAACTCCCATCGACGAACCCACCGTCGAAGTCGAACCGTCTCCCACCGGCGAACCTTCCGCCACTGACGAACCCGCTCCAACACAAGAACCAACTCCCATCGACGAGCCCACCGTCGATGCCGAGCCCACCGTCGATGCCGAACCCACCGTCGATGCCGAACCCTCCGCCACACAAGAACCCGAGCCCGCAGCCGAAGCATCTGCTCCAGATGACGCAGCCGACGAGGTCGAGACCTCTGCACCACAAGTGCCGACCACTGTCGGGGATGAAGCCGCTGCCGAGCCGGCAGTCGCCGAGGCCGAAGCCGCTTCTCCAGACGAGCCCGCCGCAGACGCAAAGCCCGAGTCCGAACCAGTCGTCGAGGACTAGCCCTCGCACTACGCGGAACACAACCACGCCCTGAGGTTGGGCGCGAAAACGGGCCTGGGGCTTCCGAAATCGCGCCCAAGCAGGGTGACTGGGCGCGAAAGCACGCCTGGATCGTGGGTTCGCTGGGGTGAGGCGGGCGCCCGTACAGTCGGCAGCATGTCCGACATCGTCCTGTACGAAACCCGCGGCCGGATCGGCCTCATCACGCTCAATCGTCCCGAGGCCCGCAACGCGGTGAACGGCGACGTCGCTGCCGGCGTGGAGGCGGCGATCGATCAACTCGAGGCGGATCCCGAAGTATGGGTCGGCATCCTGACGGCCAACACCGACGGCCAGGCCCGACCCGTGTTCAGCGCCGGCGCGGATCTGAAAGCAATCGCCTCTGGCCAAGCAAGTGCGCTCAACACCAAGCGCGGAGGATTCGGCGGCTTCGTCTACCGCGATCGCGAAAAGCCGGTGATCGTCGCCGTCGATGGTTTGGCAACGGCCGGTGGCTGCGAACTCGTCCTGGCAGCAGATCTCGTGGTCGCTACTACCCGATCAGCATTCGGGCTTGCCGAGGTCAAGCGGAACCTCATCGCCGGCGCCGGCGGACTCTTCCGGCTTCCACGGGCCATCGGTCGAGCCGCCGCAATGGAGGTCATCCTCACCGGTGAGCCGCTCTCCGCGCAACGTGCGTACGATCTCGGTCTCGTCAACCGGCTCGTCGAACCCGGTCAAGCGGTCGAAGAGGCGACCACGCTGGCCGAGCAGATCTGTGCGGCAGCACCCCTCGCCGTTCGAGCGAGCCGCAAGATCGTGCTGGCGTCGGCCTACGAAGACGACGAGACCTTGAAGAAGATGACAAACGACGGGTTTGCCGGGATCATGGCGTCGGAGGACACCAAGGAAGGGTTGACCGCGTTCATCGAGAAGCGCGCGCCTAACTGGCAGGCCAAGTAGCGCGACTACAGCCGCGTCGACACGATGATCTTGCGAGCGGTGATGCCGGCCCGCTCGTAGAGATTCTTCGTGTCGCGATCGCCCGGCAAGGCAAAACCCTCGAGGGCGCTGCAGCCGTGCCGTATCGCTTCTTGCCGGGCAGCGTCGAGCAGGCCGTCGCCGAACCCGAGCTCTCGAGCTTCGGGCTGCACATACACCTGGCGGACAACGGCGATGTCGCCAGTCACGGCCAACTCGAGGAACCCGACGACGAATCCATCAAGCTCGGCGACGCCTATCCACCGGGCGTGATCTTCGATCACATGAACCCAATCGCCGATGGCCGGTTGCTCGGCCAACAACGCGGCACCGCCACGCTGTTCGATCAGGTGGTGGCGCGCCGCAGCTTCGAGTTCGGCGAGCTGACTGGCATCGGCGATCTCGGCCCGGCGGATCACCTCGTTCATCGGGTCAGCTGAACAGCGGGCACTCGTCGTCGCCCACGGGACAGATCGGCGCGCTGTTGCGCACGAGCAAGAAGCAGCTCGGGCACAGCTGCTCGTCAGCTCGCTTTGGTTGGAGTCGATCGCTCGACTCGCTGCGATCCTCCGGCTCGTCCTCCTCGTCCTCGCCGCCTTCGTCGTCGGCTGCAACAAGACGGTCCTTCAAGATCGTGTCGAGGTCGGCCTCGACATCGTCGGGGGCGATGATGTCGTCGTCGTCGTCGTCCTCCTCGGCCGCGACAGACTTGCGAACTGGACCTTCGGTCTCGGCGTCGTCGTCCTCTTCGATCTCGACATCGGCGTCGGCATCGAACGGATCTTCCTCACCGAACTCGTCGTCTTCGACGAGCGCCTCTTCGTCGAGGTCTTCGTCGGTCAGTTCAGCAGGCTCTTCTTCCGTCTCTTCCTCGAACTCATCGTCGGCCCCAACTACCTCGTCATCATCAGCCATATTCGGTCCTTCATGTCGTGCGGTAACCCTGGGCGCGGGCGGGGATACTACGGCGACTAGGGACGGACCCTGCTCCTACTGTCTGTGACAACGGTCACATGGAAGCGTGCGGCGCTTCAGGACTGACCGCGTCGGACCTCTGCACGGCGTTCGGCATCGAGCCGTTCGAGCTCCGGCGCCTCCATCGTCATGTGGTTCATCGCATCGGCGATTGCCCGGTGGCCGGCCTGCTCGCCAATCAACCGATGCATCTCCAACGCCACTTGACGGTAGGCGGGGTGCCCCTGCGGCGATGACCGCAGCTCGAGCATGTGGATGGCCTCGCGGGCGTTGAACTGCATCGAGTAACGAAGTCGATACGCCATCGACACCGCGTAGCTGGCCTGGTTGGGATACTCATCTTTCAGCAGATCGAACAGGGCTGCCGAGCGAGCCATCGCGTCGTCGAAAACCTCGGTCATGCCGGCCTCATCGATCAGGTCGGGACGAACGTACCCGTGATTGGGTGTCAGCGGCTGCCACTCGATTGTCAGCAATCGATGTCGTTGTAGATCGCGGAACGCGCCGTAGTCGCTGAGCACATCGAACCGGTAGTCGATGCGCTCGAAGGCTCTGCCGGGCTTATGACGACGGTTCTCGCGCTCGCCGATGTAGGCACGGATGAGAGCGAGCCGCTCGGTGGGCCCGAGGGTGCGAACGCGTTGCAGCAACTGGGTCTCGGGAAGATTGGTGTGCGAGTAGCAGATCGCGGCGAGCAGCTTGTCTTCTGCATCCGGATCCCAGTCGATGAGTTGCACCGATGGCGCCTGCTCGACCGGCGTGCCACCGAACAACGTGTCGACGAGTTCAGCGGTGCGTTCGCGGGTCGTTGTCAGATAGTTCGTCCACCGGCCACCACGGTCGGCAATGTCGACGCGGCGTAGGAAGCTTGGAATGACCTTGCGCAACTCATGCAACATCAGGTCGGCGTATTGCCGAGCCTCTGGCAGCGGATGGGCCCGCATCCGCAGCAGCAATCCTTCGAAAGCCTGGCCACTGCCGTAGATGCCGACGTTGGAGAGCGACGCCGCCGGCAGCACGCCGCGCACTGCGTCGAGAGCCTTTGCACGCGTCGCCTGACGGAACACGAAGTCGCTGTCGTCGGAATTGCGATCGACCGTGGCCCGCACGTGGTCGGTGACCTTGCTGAGCAGCAGCGAGTACGTGTCGAACAGGCGATCCATGTCGCCGACATAGCGCGTGCCGAACCGGCTCGACAGGACAGCAGGGTCTCGGTAGAAGCGGAAGCGGCCACCAATGCGCGTGTCGTAGGCGATGTAGCGCGTGCTCTGCTCGAGATAGCTCATCAGACGGCCCCACTCGAGGACCTTGGTGAGTATGTTGGAGGCCTGCTCGCAGGCCAGATGCACACCGCCAAGCTGTGCGACTGAATCGTCGCCGTACTCGAAGAAGACCTTTTCGTACAGCTCTTCGGCACGTTCCAGGCCGATGGTCGCGTCGACGGAGTGGTCGCCGCTGATGTCGAGATCACCGACGAACTCGTCGAGGAACAAACGTCGCAGGCTCTTGGCGCTGCGGCTATAGCGAGCAAACAGCGCGCCCTTCACCACTTCGGGCAGGTTCACCAGCGCAAAAACGGGTCCGTCGAGGTTGGTGAAATAGCGTCTCAACGTGTCGGCCTCGGCGGGCGTGTACTCCTCGGGCACGTAGACCGTCACAAGTGCAAATCCTACGGGTTGGGGCTGGGTGGCAGGGGCATTGCGCGACCGCCTGACCTGGGTCTAGAGCACCTCGACGTCGGCCGGTCGGCCGGCGAAGGCCTTCGTGGTCGCTTCGCGCAGGTCGGCCGAAGTCCACAGATCGACGATGGTCATGGCCATCGCCTTTGCGCCGTCCAGCACCGCCTTGTCGCCGTCGGCGGACCTGGCCCACTCGGCGAATTCCACCGTGTGAATCGCCACGCCGTCGCCGGCGACCTTGATCATCGGGTGGATCGACGGCACCAGGTAGCTGACATTGCCCATGTCGGTACTGCCGACGACGCGCCGGCCAACGGCCGCAGGATCGACGACATTGCGACCAACCCGGGCCGCGTTGTTGACGTACGCGGCCACCATGGGCCCGTTGTCGATCATGTCGGCGTAGGTGTGGCCATGCCATTCGTGATCGATCGTGCACGAGCAGGCCGCCGCAGCGCTCTCCAGCGAGGTGATGACACGTTGCTTCAACGGTTGCAACGACTCGATCGTCGTCGAGCGCACGATCCATTCCATCGCCGTCTCCGCGGGAACGATGTTGGCTTTGTCGCCACCTTTGGTGATGATCCCGTGAATTCGCTCGGTCGGCCGGATGTGCTGACGCATTGCGGCAACGTTCATGTATCCCAGCACCGCGGCATCGAGTGCATTGCGTCCTTCCCACGGCGCAGCAGCGGCATGCGCAGCCTTGCCGTGGAACTGCACGTGCAACTCCTGTAACGCAATGGTGTCCATCGAAATGAGGTCGGCGTCCGCAGGATGAACCATCATCGCCGCGTCGACCTTGTCGAATGCTCCATGCCTGGCCATGTCGATCTTGCCGCCGCCACCTTCTTCTGCAGGAGTGCCCATGATCCGCAACATGCCGCCTGCTTGCTCGGCAACGACTGCCGCTGCGAGACCGGCGCCGAGGCCGGCGGTGGCGATGACGTTGTGCCCGCACGCATGACCGATGGCAGGCAGGGCGTCGTACTCGCACAGCACGGCGACGTTGAAACCGGCCCCGCCAGCCGACGCTTCGAACGCCGTGTCGATGCCGTAGGCGTGGGCCGTGGGGTCGAGCCCGGCCGACCGCAGCTGATCGACCAGCAGGTCGTGGGCGAAATGCTCCTCGAAGTTCAATTCGGGATGGGCGTGGATCTCGTGGCTGGCGTACAGGAGTTGATCGGCGAGCCGATCCACTTCTGCGCACACTGTGGCCTTCAACGCTTCGACATCCATGTCAGCTCCCTTCATGGTTCAACACGATCTTGCCAAGCTGCTCGCCGTGCTCGAGGCGAGCAAGCGCATCTTCGTAGCCGTGCAGCGGATACTCCTGGTCGATGGTGACCGGCAATCCCTTGTCGACGAGAGCCAGCACCTCGTCGAACTCTTGGTAACTGCCCATCGTCGAACCGATG
>JAENVT010000388.1 GCA_016650435.1 Ilumatobacteraceae bacterium | reverse complement strand
CACGATATATCGTTATTGCATCGTTGACAACCTGTCATGATGGGATATGGCAACTTTTCGCGATCATCCATATGAGGGTTCGAACTTCCTGGTCGACATCGGTACCGGCGACCCGACCGACATCCGGTCGACGTTCTTTCGCGTCGAGATGCCCAATGCGACCATCGACGAAGTCGCCTACCGCGCCGGCAACGACAGGACCCAGGAGGCACGCAAGCAGCCCGGTCTGGCGAAGTACGACCACGTCACACTGAAGCGTGGGCTACTCGGTTCGACCGACTTGTGGGAGTGGTGGAAGCAGGCCAGGGAGGGCCAGCCAAACGTCGACCGCAACATCAGCATCACCCTCCTCGACGAAGAACGTTCGGCCGTGTGGATCTGGCATTTCCGCAATGCGTTCCCCGTGAACTATCGGGTGACGCCGCTTGATGCCAACTGCAGCGACATCGTGATCGAAGAACTGACCTTGACGTTCGACTCGATGGACATCGAATAGGGCGGCGCAGCCCACGGTGAAGACCGGGTGTCAGCGGTAACCTCTCCACCCCATGACCAAGATCGCTGTCATCGGCACTGGGTATGTGGGCCTGACCACCGGGGCATGTTTCGCTCACATGGGTCACCAAGTGATCTGCGCCGACATCGACCCGGTCAAGATCGAGAGCCTCAGACGCGGTGTGATCCCAATCGTCGAACTCGGTCTGCAGGAGCTTGTCGAGGAAGGGCTTGCTGAGGGGAGATTGTCGTTCGTACTCGGCGCGGCAATCGCTGCCGCCGATTGCGAAATCGCGTTCCTTTGCGTCCCGACACCACAGGGCGACGACGGGTCGGCCGACCTCAGCTACATCGAAGCTGCTGCTCGCCAGATCGGTCCGGTACTGCCGTACGAGGCCATCGTCGTCAACAAATCGACGGTACCCGTCGGGAGCGCCCGAGTTGTCGAACGAGTGATGGGCCGACCCGATGTGAAAGTGGTCTCGAACCCCGAGTTCTTGCGCGAAGGCTCCGCCGTGCAGGACTTCCTCAAGCCCGATCGTGTGATTGTTGGCTGCGACGATCAGGCTGCGGCGCTAAAGGTCTCGTCGCTGTACGACGGAATCAGCGCTCCCGTGATCGTCACCGACCCCGCATCGGCCGAGACCATCAAGTACGCAGCAAACGCGTTCCTCGCAACCAAGCTCAGCTTCATCAACGCCATTGCCGCGATCTGCGAAGGCGTGGGCGCCGACGTCAACGACGTCGTCGTCGGCATGGGCTCCGACAAACGGATCGGCCAAGACTTTCTCCGCCCCGGCCCGGGATGGGGTGGAAGTTGTTTCGATGGCGCCGAGACCTGCATCGTGCGTGACCACGACGGATCCAGGCTGACCCGGTTCGATGCGCTCGGTACGTTGGACATCGACCACCTCGAAATCCTCAGTTGGTCAAACGGTCAGGTCATCCCGGAATTCCAGCGCGCACTTGCGACAATGCAACGGCCATACAGCGGCGAGGTGGTGAAGATCCGCACGAAGATGGGGCGCCGAGTAACGGTTACGGCGGATCATCCGATGGTCGTCAGGTCCGCGAATGACGAGACCCTCATCAAGCTCGCCGGCGAGCTCACAACCGACGATTGGTTGCCGATCTCGCTCGGAGCCCCGCTGTGCGATGCCCTCGGTCCCGAGCATGCCTCGATGATCGAAGCCATCGAGCCTGCCGGGCTGGCGTGGAGAGACATCATCGTTCGACTCAACGACGAACAGATGCACGCGGCACGCAAGGTGGACGGCGCCCTCCCTTCATCGCGCCGCTGGGACTATCGACGAAACCGAACCCTGCGCCTTACCGAAGCGGCCCAACTTCGCCTGCCGCTCACCGGCACGCTGTTCGGATCGGCCACAAACGGCACATACGTTCCTGCCAACATCGAATTGACGGACGAGTTGTGGGAGGTCCTGGGCCTCTTCCTAGCGGAGGGTCACATCGGAACGGATGGCGCACGCCGACGCGTGTGTTGGTCGTTCCATCCGAACGCGGAACAACACCTCGTCGACTTCGTCGCGGACTACTGGCGACGTCTCGGCGTGAAGACGACAGTGCGACGAATGTTGACATCGATGCAAGTCTCTATTTCGTCGCGTCTACTGGCCAGCTGGTTCGAACACGTTTTAGGAGTGGGCACGAACTGTTACAGCCATCGAATTCCTGACGTGGTTTGGAGTGCATCGGAATCCGCGAAGCAGGCAGTGCTGCGCGGATTGTGGGCGGGAGACGGGTCATGGTCTCTGCTCAACGGTGGTCCATCGGTGGCACTCGAATATGGAACGGTCTCGCCACAGTTGGCAGACGGCATGCTCCGGTTGCTCGGCGAATTTGGCATCGTCGCTCGACAAAAGATCGCCCGGGGTACCAAGTCAACCGTCGACACACACTGGTTCGTGATCTCAGGCGCGGATCAGATCGAAGATTGCATGTGGCTTCTCGAACCGCACGAACGCGACCAGGTTCGCGGTCAACTCGACGCCCAGAGCAAGCGGATCGCACCCACCGGCTATCGACGTGACCGCAAGGGCACCGCGTGGGTTCGAATAGCTGACGTTCAAACCAGGTACGGCGAGCAACAGGTGTTCTCGGTCGAGGTCGATCGAAATCACACGGTGGTCACCACCGGCGGGTTGGTCGCGCACAACTGCTTCCCTAAAGATTCGCGGGCGTTGTTGAAGATTGCTCGAGAGGCTGGCTACCACTTCGATCTGCTCGACGGTGTGATCACGATCAACGAAGAGCAGTTCGAGCGTGTCACCGACAAGATCCGGGTCGCTGCGGGAGGCGACCTCAGCAAGGCCACCGTCGCAGTCTGGGGTCTGACGTTCAAGGCCCGCACCGACGATCTACGTGATTCGCCGTCGCTGGCGATCATCAAGCGTCTGGTCGCCGCAGGTGCAACCGTGCAGGCATACGACCCGACCGTCGACGGTCCAAAGCCGGGGTTGCCGAGCGACATCACGATCGCAGACAGTGCGTACACAGCGTGCAAAGGCGCCGACGTTTTGGCCGTGTTGACCGAATGGGACGAATTTCGCTGGCTCGACATCGACCAGGTTGCCGGCGAGATGACCGGTAGGGCAATCGTCGACGCCCGCAATCTTTTGGACAGAAACGACTGGCGGCGGGCCTCTTTCGATTACCAGGGCATCGGCCGCTGACGCCGTAGAATCGCCGATCATGACTCCGGCAAGGGCACGATCACTGTGGCTTGCCGCGCCGGTATTGCTCGTCGCATGCTCGAGCTCGCCCAGCACTCAACCCGCGTCGACGCCGCCTCTGTCGCCGGTCACGGAATCGATCGTGCCCACGACCGACGCCGCGACAGTTGCACCCACGAGTGCTCCCCCAACGTCCACCCTCGCGCCGGCCACCACCCTCGTGCCGGTCGATCCGACGATCCTCATCCCCGTCGCGCTGGGCAACCAGCCCTTCCCTGCCAACGCCGACGCGCTCGCTGCCGAGCACCGTGGATACACAGGCGATCCAAACGCGACGTTGCAACAGTGGCTGATCACACCAATGGCGGTGCCAAGCGGGCCCGATGTCCGACTGCTCGGCTTCGAACGTACCGTTGGGATCAACACGACAACCGCAACCTTTCTCACCGGGGCGATCGACCCTGACACCGTCTTGACAACCATCCAAGCGGCCCTCGCGCCAAGCCCAACATACGTGGTCGCTCCGTCGACCCGCACCGAGGGTACGGTCACGATCCACGGGTTCGATGCCCAACCGACCACGGTGCAGGGCGAGCCTCCGGGCTGGACCGTCGAGGCAAGTGCCGTCGATCAGCTCGGCATCGTTCGCATCAAGCGCAGCGACTACTCGTTCGACAAAGTCGTGCCGATATTCTCCGACATGCCGACCGCGTTGCAGGCCACAGT
>JAENVT010000387.1 GCA_016650435.1 Ilumatobacteraceae bacterium | reverse complement strand
CCGGACCGGCTAGACGGCGAGTTCGCACCAGTCTTTGTATTGGTCCTCTTCGCCGCGCACGGCGCGGGCGTAGACCTCGGCGATGGCCTTGGTGATCGGGCCGGGGCACGGGATGTTGCGGTCGTCGATTGACTTGACCGAACTGATCTCGGCAGCGGTGCCGCAGACGAACACCTCGTCGGCGATGTAGAGGTCGCTGCGCGCCAGGTTGTCGACCCGAAACTCGAATCCGAGATCCTCGGCGATGTGCATGACCGAGTTCTGGGTAATGCCCTCCAACGCACCCGCTGACATCGGTGGCGTGATGATGATGTTGTTGCGCACCGCGAAGATGTTCTCGCCGGTGCACTCGGCGATCAGGCCGTTGGGGGCCAACATGATCGCCTCGTCGTAGCCACCCTTGAGTGCCTCGACCTTGGCGAGCGACGAGTTGACGTAGTTGCCGGTCGTCTTCGAGGCAGGCGGCATGGTGTTGTGGTCGTGGCGGGTCCACGACGAGACCTTCATGCGGACACCGTGATCCAGCGCGTCCTCACCGAGGAACGGTGCCCACGGCCAGCAAGCGATGGCAACGTCGACGCTGCACGGCAGCGTGTTGAGACCCATCTCGCCGTACCCGTAGTAGGCAATCGGGCGGACGTAGCAACCCGGCAAACCGGTCGAGGCGACCGTCGCCTTTGTCGCCGCGACGATCTCGCTTTCGCTGAACGGGATGTCCATGCCCATGATCTGAGCGCTGCGGAACAGCCGCTCGATGTGCTCGGTCAGGCGGAACACGGCGGGGCCCTGTGCGGTGGGATAGGCACGAATGCCTTCGAACACACCCGTGCCGTAGTGCAGGGTGTGGGTGAGGACGTGGATCTGAGCCTTGTCCCAATCGACAAGCTCTCCGTTCATCCATATCTTCGGAGTTGGTTGGATAGGCATCGCTGGCTCCCGCTGTACAGAAGTAAAGGCCGAATAGTTGCGGTCTAGCCTGCCACGGCCGCGGCGATTTGGGAACCGATGTCGCTGGTGCTGCCGGTACCACTGTGAGCAGAACATGCCGCACGCACCCGCGTCGCGGCATCGCCCTCACCAAGAAAATCCAGCATCAGCGCGGCGCTGAGGATGGCGGCGATCGGATTGGCCTTGCCAGTACCCACGATGTCGGGGGCCGAGCCGTGGACTGGTTCGAACATCGACGGGCCTGTGCGCGCCGGGTTGAGGTTGGCCGAGGAAGCCAGCCCGATGCCACCACTGACGGCGCCACCGAGGTCGGTGAGGATGTCGCCGAACAGGTTGTCGGTGACGATGACGTCGTACCGATGCGGATCCTGCACGAAGTAAATGCATGCCGCATCGACGTGGTTGTACGCCGTACCCACATCGGGATAGTCGGCGGCGACATCATTGAATGCCCGCTGCCACAGGTCACCCGCGAAGGTCAACACGTTGGTCTTGTGCACCAAGGTGACGTGCTGGCGGCCAGGCGGATCCGCCTTGCCACGTTGCACCGCCAACTCAAACGCGAACCGGATGGCCCGCTCGGCACCCATGCGCGTGTTGACCGAGCCCTGAGTGGCAACTTCGTGCGGCGTGCCTTTTCGCAGCACTCCCCCTTCGCCAACATATGGTCCCTCGGTGTTCTCGCGAATAACGACGAAATCGTGAGGCTCGGTGTGGCCGGGTGCGGTGCCGACGAACGGTCGCTGATTGACGTACAGATCGAGATCGAAGCGCATCTTCAGCAGCAGACCGCGTTCGATGACGCCGGGCGGCACATCGGGTGTGCCAACCGCGCCGAGCAGAATCGCGTCGAAACCGCGCAATTCCTCGAGCGTCGCATCCGACAGAATCTCGCCGTCGCGAAGGTATCTGGCGCCTCCGAGGTCGTAGCTGGTGGTGTCGAGATCGACTCCTGCGGCCTGCACCACTTTCAATGCTTCAGTGGTGACCTCTGGGCCGATGCCATCGCCGCCGATCACCGCAATTCGATAAGCCATGGCCCGAGATGTTACGTGGCGCTAGCGTTTTCACCCTATGGCGACGACGCAGCTCTCCCGCTCCGCATTCGACCGGCTGCAAGCCGAGTTCTTCGACCTCACTACGAGGGGTCGGATCGAGGTCGCCCAAAAGATCGAGACGGCCAGATTGATGGGCGATCTCAGCGAGAACGGCGATTACCACGCCGCCAAGGACGAGCAAGGCCAGATGGAGGGTCGCATCCGTCAACTCGAATACATCATCGAGACGGCCGAGATCATCGAGGGTGGCGACGAGGGCATCGTGTCGGCGGGCTCGATCGTCACGATCGTCTATGAAGGCGACGACGACACCATGGCCGAGCGTTACCTGGTCGGCCACATGGAGGAGAAGGTTGGCGATCTCGACATCATGAGCCCTGAGTCACCCCTCGGTTCTGCGTTGCTCGGCGCAAGTGCCGACACCTGGGTCGAGTACGAAGCACCCACCGGAAAGCTGCGCGTGCGCGTGATCAAGGTGGAGACCGCCTAGTGGCGGCGCACGACACGAGCTGGGCGCCCGACCTGCCGCCCGGTGCCGCAATGCACTTGCCCGGTCGTGGCACGACCTTCGTTCGCACCCTTGACGGTCCCGCTGGCGCGCCGACCGTTGTGCTCTTGCACGGCTGGACCGCCACCGCCGACCTCAACTGGTTCACCTGTTACAAGCCGCTCGCCGAGCAGTTCCGCGTTGTCGCCCTCGACCACCGCGGCCACGGCCGAGGAATTCGATCGCGCAAGACGTTCCGCATGGAAGATTGCGCCGACGACGCCGTAGCCGTCTGCGACGTGCTTGGCATCGAGCAGTTCATCCCCGTCGGCTATTCGATGGGCGGGCCGATCGCCCAATTGATGTGGAAGCGCCATCGGCAACGCACCGCCGGCTTGGTGCTCTGCGCGACCTCTGCCTATTTCTCGACGTCACGCGAAGAGCGGTTGAGCTTCCTCGGCATCTCCGGCCTTGCCGCCGTCGCCAGGCTCACCCCGTTGCAGGCAAGAACATGGTTGACCGAGCAGTTCTACCTGCAGCGCAAGGCCGACCAGTGGGAGCCATGGGCGGTCAACCAGGCGTCGACCCACGATTGGCGCGCCGTGCTGGAAGCGGGTCGAGCGATCGGCAACTTTTCGTCGCGCGACTGGATCAGCGAGATCGACGTGCCCATCTCGACGCTGATCACGATGCGCGATCGAGTGGTGCCGGTTCGTCGACAGGTTCGACTGTTCGAGTCGATCCCCGACGCCGAAGCGTTCCGAGTCGACGGCGATCACGACGCGTGCGTGTCAAACGCCAAGCAGTTCGTGCCGACATTGCTGCGCGCCTGCCGCTCGGTCGTCGAACGTTCGCGATGAACAAGCGCGTTCTGCTGCTCGCCGCGGCGGGCGTTGCCACCGGTCTGTTGGTTCGGCGCACAGTGCGCGGCAGACGGAACCTCGACATCGCCGCGCTCGGCGTGCAGGTCGGCGGTACGTACGCCAGCACGGCGGCGCGGAAACTGTTTGCCTCGACTGAACGCCGAGTCGAGCTCGATCGCGAGCGCGAGTTGCGTACTGCAGAGGCCATCACCGAGCGGCTCGGGAACATGAAGGGCGCGCTGATGAAGCTCGGTCAGATGGCAAGTTACGTCACTGAAGGACTGCCCGAGCCGATGCGCGCTGCACTCGCCGAGCTGCAATCGAATGCACCGCCGATGAGCGCCGAGCTTG
>JAENVT010000386.1 GCA_016650435.1 Ilumatobacteraceae bacterium | reverse complement strand
TATTTCGACTCTTAGGGTCGACGGATCACCTCTTCTTGGCTGCTGCCTTCTTGGCCGGACGCTTCGCCGCGGCCCTCTTGGCCGGAGCCTTCTTGGCTGCGGCCTTCTTGGCCGGAGCCTTCTTCGCTGCTGCCTTCTTCGCCGGAGCCTTCTTGGCCGCAGCTTTCTTGGCCGGAGCCTTCTTCGCTGCTGCCTTCTTCGCTGGTGCTTTCTTGGCTGCTGCCTTCTTGGCAGGAGCCTTCTTGGCCGTAGCCTTCTTTGCTGCCACTTTGTGTTCCTTCTTTCTTGTTTCGGTCATTCTTGTTTCGGTTGATTACCTGTTGTTGAGGGTCGCTTTGAGCGTGCTGCTCGCGGTGAACTTCATCCGCGTCGATGCAGCAATGTTCACTGCGGCGCCGGTCTGAGGATTACGGCCAGTGCGCGCCTGGGACCTCGAGGTGCTGAACGAGCCGAAGCCCGGCCAAGCGACCTTGTCGCCCGTCTTGGCGGCGCTTGTGACGATGTCGAAAAAGGCACCGACAGTTTTTTCTGCGTCGGCCTTGCTCACATCGGCACTCTTCGCAACCGCATCGATCAGCTCTGCTTTGGTCATGTTGAGTTGATACCTCCGGGTATCGGGTTGTAGTAACGGAGCGTTACGCCTATAAAGCGTGCGTGTTTCGCGCGCCAATTACAAGCATCAATGTTGTTGCATTTGCAATCACAGACATCGCGGCGAAAAACACGCTTAGGAGAGTGACCACTAATGGGTGACATCAAACACGCGGTCGGTGTCGATGGATGCGCAGCAGGTTGGATCATCGCGGCCACCGATCGCGTGGTCGTGGTTCCGACGTTGCGTCTCGAAGAGTTCGAACTCATCGGCATCGACATGCCCATCGGACTCATCGATGGACCACCTCGAGCGTGCGACATCGCCGCGCGAAAGTTCCTCGGTCGCGCCGGCAGTTCCGTTTTTCCGGCACCACCACGCGCCGCTCTCGCGTACACCGACTATCGCGCGGCATTGGCCGCGGCACGGTCTGCAACCGGTCGAGGTATCTCCAAACAGACGTTCAACCTCATGTCGAAAATTGCCGAACTCGATTCATTGATCGACTCGACCAATCAACACATGATCGTCGAGGTGCATCCCGAATGTGCGTTCAAGACGCTCAACGAAGGCGAGGGTCTCCCGTCGAAGAAAACTGCCGCTGGCCAGGACTTACGCCGCCGACTGCTAGCCGGTCAGTTCGACGTGCCGGCCAAAGCGCCGCGCGGCGCAGCGATCGATGATCTGCTCGATGCATACGCAGTTCTGTGGAGCGCACGGCGATATCAACGAGGTGCGCATCGACAGTTCGGCGACGGGCAGCGCGACGACCGAGGCATTGAAATGCGCATCGTCTGCTGAGCATTTTCAGATGGCGAGAGCCTCTCTCAGCCGAAGCGCGAAGTCGTCGGCCTCGGCATCGGACTCGTAGCGAACGCGCGGCCAGAAGAAACCGCGCAACCCATCCTTGCGACGCCGCGGTACGACGTGCACGTGGAGGTGAGCGACACTTTGACTGACGACGTTGTTGATGGCAACGAACGTGCCGTCGCAGTCGAGCGCGACGGGCATGCGCGCCGCGATTCGTTGGACTCGTTCGAAGAATGGGCCGACAAGATCAGGATCGAGGTCGACAAGAGTCACAGTGTGTTGAAGCGGCGCGACGAGGACGTGTCCCTTGAATACGGGTGATCTGTCGAGAAAAGCAACAACGATGTCGTCGCGCAACACTTCGCGCGCGGCGAGTGCGCCATTGACCACATCGCAAAACTGGCACAGCGCTTCAGTCACAAAACCATTCTGCCGTCGCGACAAGATGGCGGCATGGACACCCCTCGAATTGCACCGGTCACCAACCTCAGCGAAGAGGTGCAGGAACTGTTCGACAAAGGCGGGCTCAGGACCGCGGACGGATCGCCACTGAACATCTTCGGCACGCTCGCCAACCATCCCGCGCTGCTGCGCCGCTGGTTGGTTTTCGCAACCCACGTACTGGCGAAGAACTCTCTGACCCCGCGCGACAGGGAGTTGCTGATCCTGCGTGCCGGTTCGCGCTGCAACTCGCAATACGAGTTCAGTCAGCATGCGCTCATTGCCCTGCGCAGCGACATCGACGTCGACGAAGTGCAGCGAACCAAGCTGGCGGTCGCAGACGGCGGCTGGAGCGATCATGATGCTGCCCTGTTGAACGCGGCCGACGAGTTACACGATGACGCCTGCATCAGCGACACGACCTGGAAAACGCTGGCGTCGAGGCTCACCGATCAACAGATGCTCGACGTGATTTTCACCGTCGGCAACTACCACGTGGTGTCATTCGCACTCAACAGTTGCGGCGTGCAACTGGATGAAGGCGTGCCCCCAGCGCTGTAGTCGGCGATGTAGCCGAGCGGCAACCAGCTAGCGGCCAATATCCACCAACACTCGCGCGGCCTCGGCTACAACTGTTCCGTTGCCAAGTTTCCTCGTCAGCCCGAACAGACGATTGGAGTTGCGTTGACCGATCTCATCCCTACCCATGCTCGTCATAGCGATGTCAAGGGGGAGGTGAGAACTCGGATCGTGCTCGATACCTCGGTTCTCGTCGCCGACCCGTCGTGTCTCGCCAGTTTCGTCGGGGCCGATGTGGTGATTCCGCTGACGGTCGTCGAAGAACTCGACGGGTTGAAGAGTCGAGTCGACGATGTAGGACGCGCGGCACGCACCGCTCTACGAACTCTCGAGGAGCTGCGGGTCAATGCCGGCGGATCGCTCGCCGATGCCACACCGGTCGGCGACGGATCGTCGGCCAGCACAGTCAAGATCGAGATCAACGGCGTGCAGAAGCACCTGTTGATCGAGCACGGACTCGACCCTTCTGTTCCCGACAACCGAATCATCGGTGCCGCACTCGGCCAGCAGATGTACGGCCCGACGTGCGTCGTGTCGAACGATGCCGCGCTGCGCATCAAGGCCGCCCATCTCGGCCTGCAGGCCGACGAGCATCGCCCGGTCGGCCGAAGCCTGGCAACGCGCCCCGCGGGATGGGGAACGTACGAAGCCAGCCACGAAGCCATCGATTGCCTGTATGCCGCCGGTGCCATCGCTCTCGACTCCGTCGCGACATGCAGCAATTTGCACGAGAACGGGTTCGCAGTGTTGCGGTCCGGGTCGCAGTCAGCGTTGGCGCGACGCGTGGGCGACGATCTCGTCCTCCTGCATCACAGCGCGCCTGAAGCATGGGGATTGCGTGCCCGATCGAAGGAGCAGCGTTTCGCGCTCGAACTGTTGCTCGACCCCGACGTCAGCGTCGTCGCCCTCGACGGCCGCGCCGGCACCGGTAAGACCCTGCTGGCCATCGCCGCCGGCCTCGAGCAGGTCGTCGAGAATCGCCGTTACGAACGGCTGGCCGTATACCGTCCATTGGTGCCCGTTGGCCGTGCCGATGTCGGATTCCTTCCGGGCACGCTGGAGGAAAAACTCGACCCGTGGATGTCGGCGATCCACGACGCGATCGTTGCGCTCACCGACCAGCGCAGCAGCAACGACGCCACCCGGCTGATCGATGAACTGATCGGCCGCAACCAACTGGCGCTCGAGTCGGTCACGTTTTTGCGCGGGCGGTCGCTGCATCGCCAGATCGTCGTCGTCGATGAGGCCCAGAACCTGGAGCCCACCACCCTGAAGACGGTGCTGACCCGCATCGGCGAGGGAACCAAGGTGATCTTCACCGGCGACACCAGCCAGATCGACGCCCCGTACATGGGCGAATCGAACAATGCGCTGGCCGTGCTGATCCAGGCCTTCGGCGGGCAGCGCTGTTTCGGGCACATCACCTTGTCGTCGTGCGAACGCAGCGCCGTCGCCAGCCTCGCCGCCGAACTGCTCTAACTCCCGAGTGGAGTGTTTCACGCCCACCGGGGTGCGCCAGGACACTCCACACAGGGTTGTGGAGTGTTTCACGCCCACCTGGGTGCGCCAGGACACTCCACACGGGTTGGGGCGTTGGGGCGGTGAGGGACGTGTTACACCCCGGGCGTAGGGTTGGGCCTATGGATGAGCGGCTCGATGAGATGCGGTTCGCCGTGGTCGACGTCGAGACATCGGGGCTGTCGCTGCGTCGCCACCACGTGCTGCAGATCGGCCTCGTCGTGGTCGATGGCAACGGTCGCGTGCTCGATCGGTGGTCCAGCCTCGTCGCACCGCGCCGGCGCTGGTGGTTCCGTGTCGGTCCGGTCGGCATTCACGGGATCCGTCGTCAGATGGTGCTCGATGCGCCACCCGGACGCGACGTGTTGACCGAGTTGGCGGCACGGCTGGGCGATGCACACTTCGTGGCGCACAATGCGACCTTCGATGCCGAGTTCTTGCGCAAGGCCAGCAAGACCCACGGCGTCGTCTTGCAGATCGTCGATCCGTTATGCACGCTCACCCTGTCGCGCCGGCTCGATCCCGACCGCCAGCTTTCCCATCGCCTCGGCGACCTGTGTGCGCGCTACGGGATCGAGTTGGTGCGCCCCCACGACGCGTTGGCCGATGCCGATGCAACCGCCGCCGTGCTCCCCCATCTCCTCAAGGCTCACGGCATCACCAGCGCAGCTCAGCTGTCGGTCACCTCGTAGCGCGTCAGCAACTCGCGGGCCGCGTCGGCGGCAAGGTCGTGCCACTCCACCGGCTCCAGCACGGCAGCGTGCGGACCCAACCGCAACAGCAACGTGCGCAGCCATTGCTCGTTGGCCACCGCCATGCGCACCACGATCGACCCCGAGGCGTCACCTCGCGGATGCTCGTCGCGCAACGGATAGCGCTCGGCCGCCCAACGGGCCTGCGGTTCAAGACGCAACACGACCGATGGCACATCGCTGTCGACGAACCACTGATCGCCGCTCGGCGGGACGATTACCGCGGTGCCCTCGACCGGCAGGTCGATCTCGCCTGTACGTTCCCACGATTCGAAGCGGTCGATGCGAAACGTGCGCGACTCGCCGGAGCGACTGTCGTCAGCAATCACATACCAGTGGCCGCGGTCAAGGAAGATCGAGCGCGGCGTGACCTCCCGCTCGGTCGCCTCGTCGCGGTTGGCCGACCAGTAACTGACTCGCAGCCGGGCGTTGTCGTTGACGGCGGCAGCGAGGTCGGCTGTTGCCGGTGGCTGAGGAACGTCGACGACGACGCCGTCGTCGCCGCCCAACACTGCCGCCAATTTGTCGAGCGCTCTGGCCAACGCGCCGTCAGGGTCGGCCCCCGGCAACTGCATCGCCGCCCTGCCCGACGACAGCAACGCGAAGCCCTCCGGCGCAGTCAGTCGCAGCGGCCTGGTGAACAGACGCGGCAGACCGGCAAACACCACTCCCTCGTCGATGAACACGTCGATCATCTCGTCGATGAAAGGAGGCAACCCGCACAGCGCGGCCAGCTCGAGATCACCAACCAATTCGGCTTCGGTGAGCTCGAAACGCTCGGCCATCTCGGCAAGCGGCACCTCGCCGCGCTCCATCAACCACGGCAACATCACCAGCAAGCGACGCAACCGCTCGCCGGAGCGACGCGGACCGCGACGGGCGATCACGACCGGCTCGCCATCGCTCGCAGCCACTCGACGAGCCCTGCGCGAACAGCTGCCGGAGCGACAACTTCGGCGTGCGCGCCCCAGCCGAACAACCACGAACGGAACGCATCGAGATTGCTGCATGGCACTTCGACCTCGACCGCACCATCTTCCAGTCGACGAACGACCGACTCCTCACCAAGCTCGCGCACCGCAAACGTCGCCCTGGCGCTGTCGATGCGAACCGTCGCCGACTGGCCACCGTCGCCCAGCTCCTTCGGGTCTGCCGGGAAGACAGCACGCGGATCGAAATCCGCCGGCCGCTCGAACTCGTTGAGCTGGCCCTGCTCGATCGATCCCTCGATGCGATCGACGCGGTACGTGCGCACCTCGTCGTGACCGAGGTCATGCCCGATCACGTACCAGAACCCTTCGCGCAGCAGCAGTGCGTACGGCTGCAACGACCGCGGCGCAGCGTGGTAGCTGAACGACACCGTCGAGCGCGCTGCGATCGCTTCGCGCAGCGCGGGCAACAGCTCGAGCTGCGGAAGGTTGGCGGTGATCGACGCCGAACTGTCGGCGACGCCGCCGAGCTTGAACATTCCGAACTCGGCTTCGGTGGTGCGCGCCGCGGCGACCGCGACCTGCAGCGCCCGCCGCTCGTCTTCGGTCAGATCGAGGTCGCGCAGCTCGTATCGATCGCGATCCACTCGATATCCGGTTTGCCCGGCGTTGGTGCCGCGCAGCACCTCGGTCTCGATCGGCACGCCGATGTCGCGCAGCAGACCCTTGTCGCGCTCGAACGCGCCGCGCAGCGCCGTCTGCCCCGGCGGGTACTGCCCAGCCAACTGGTTGACGATGTCGTCGAGCGTCAGCGGAACACGGGTCTCGAGCAGCAGCGCCAACAGGTTCGTCGTGCGCTCCAGCTGATCCACCATGCCGGGAGCGTAGGGAATTCCCAGCAACATCGGCATACCCTGAGCGCATGTCCGTGCTCGACCAGCTGCCTGTGGTCAGCGAGAAGCGGATGGCGGTTCGAGTCACGCCAGACGCCCGCCGCCAGATCGCCGCTGGGCATCCGTGGATCTTCAACGAATCGATCTCGTCGATCAGCCATCGCGGCGTGGTCGGCGACCTCGCCGTGATCTTCGACAATGATCGCAACTTCGTCGCCATCGGATTGTGGGATCCCGGTTCTCCGATCCGTATTCGGGTCCTGCATCACGGCAAGCCGGCGACGATCGACACCGCGTTCTGGACGCAACGCGTCGCGACGGCGGTCGAGCGACGCGCCGCATTGGGCGGAGACACCGACGGCTACCGGATCCTGAACGGCGAGAACGACGGCTTCCCCGGGTTGATCCTCGATCGTTACGCCGACACGTTCGTGCTCAAGATCTACTCGCCCGTGTGGATACCGCACCTCAAGCAACTCGTACATGTCATCGGCGAGCAGTTCGACCCCAGCGCTCTGGTTCTGCGATTGGCGCGAACGATGGCCGATCAACGGCTGTACGGGTTGAGCGAGGGCATGGCGCTGATCGGCGAGGCACCGGCATCGCCGGTGCTGTTCCACGAGAACGGGTTGGTGTTCGAGGCCGACGTCATCAACGGTCAGAAGACTGGCCACTTCCTCGACCAGCGCGAGAACCGCGCCCTGGTCGGCTCGATGAGCGCCGGCATGCGCGTGCTCGATATCTTCGCCGCCACCGGTGGGTTCGGCATCTACGCCGCGGCCGGGGGCGCTACCCGCGTCACCAGCGTCGACCAGAGCGAGCCGACACTTGCCGCGGCCGAGCGCAACTTTGCACACAATGCGACGCTGCCCAACGTGCGCCATTGCGAACACGACGCGATGATCGGCGATGCGTACGAAGTGATGGATCGGCTGATCCAACGCCGCAAGCACTACGACATCGTCGTCGTCGACCCTCCGGCATTCGCCCAGCGCAAGTCGAACGTCGACCGAGCGTTGCACGCATACGGTCAGCTGACCCAGCGCGCCGTGCAACTGGTGCGCACCGATGGGTTGTTGGTGCAAGCGTCGTGTTCGAGCAGGATCACCGAGGAGCAGTTCTACGCGACCGTGCGCGGCTCGGCACAACGCGCCGGCTACGACCTGGTCGAGGTACGTCGCACCGGCCACGCGATCGATCACCCGGTGACCTTCGCTCAAGGTGGCTACCTGAAGGCCCTCTTCGCCAGGGTGATACCCCTCGAGTAACTCTCGACGAACTCAATGCGTGCGGTTGGCGCGATACCACTCGATGAGGGCCGCCGTCGAGGTGTCGTGTTGCGGTGGATCGGTGGTGGTGAGCTCTGGCGTGATCCGGTTGGCGAGGGCCTTGCCGAGCTCGACGCCCCACTGGTCGAAGCTGTTGACATCCCACACACAGCCCTGCACGAACACGATGTGCTCGTAGAGCGCGATCAGCTGGCCGAGCACGTTGGGCGTGAGACGCGGGGCGAGGATCGTCGTGCTCGGTCGGTTGCCGGGAAACACCCGTGCATCTTGCTGATGTTCGGGGATGCCTTCGGCGATCACCTCGTCGAGCGTCTTGCCGAACGCCAACGCCTCGCCCTGGGCGAACAGGTTGGCCATGAGCAGATCGTGTTGCTCGGTCAGTCGGTGATTGGGCTGGGCAAAGCCGATGAAGTCGATCGGCACCAGCCGAGTGCCCTGATGCAACAGTTGATAGAAGGCGTGCTGCCCATTCGTGCCCGGCTCGCCCCACACGATGGCACCAGTCGTCGTCGAGACAGGTGAGCCGTCGAGCCGCACACACTTGCCGTTGGATTCCATCTCGAGCTGCTGCAGATACGCCGGGAATCGCCGCAACTCATGGGCGTACGGCAGCACCGCCTTGGTCTCGGCGCCCAGCACGTTGGCGTACCAAATTCCCAGCATTGCCATGATCACCGGTGCATTCAGGTGCAACGGAGTCTCGACGAAATGGCGATCGATCGTGTGGAAGCCGTCGAGGAACTGCCGGAACTGAGCCGGCCCGATCGACAGTGCCAATGACAGCCCGATTGCCGAGTCCACCGAGTACCGCCCACCGACCCAGTCCCAGAAGCCGAACATGTTGGCGGTGTCGATGCCGAATTCGGCAACTTCCTTGGCGTTGGTGCTGACTGCGACGAAGTGCTTTCCGACGGCCGCGTCGCCGAGCGCCGATGTCAACCAGTGGCGCGCTTGACGGGCATTGGTCAGTGTCTCGATGGTGGTGAACGTCTTCGAACTGACGATGAACAGCGTCGTTGCTGGATCGAGGTCGGCGAGGTTGCCGGTGATGTCGGCGCCGTCGACGTTGCTGACGTATCGGCACCGCAGGTTCTGGTCGCCGAACGATTCCGTCGCCAGGTACGCCATGGCCGGACCGAGATCACTTCCTCCTATACCGATGTTGACGACGGTCCTCATTGTCTCGCCGGTGGCACCGCGCCATGCGCCACTGCGCACCCGATCGGCAAACGTGGTGATTCGCCCGAGCACCTCGTACACGTCTGGCACCACGTTGTGACCGTCGACCGTGATCACCGCGTCGCGCGGCGCACGCAGCGCTGTGTGCAGAACAGCGCGTCGTTCGGTGACGTTGATGGGTTCGCCGGCAAACATCGCCGCCCTGCGCGCCTCGACTCCGGCGGCGGCGATCACGGCCAGCAATCGGCGGACGACGTCGTCGTCGATCAAGTGCTTCGAGTAGTCGATCACCAGATCGCCCGCCTGCAGGTGATACCGCGCCGACCGTTGCGGATCCTCGGCGAAGAGGGTGCGCAAGTGAGCCGGGCGCGGCACCGACTGCAGCGCCGACCAGGCCGGTGTCGTCGTGATGTCCATCGTCGCCAGACGCTAGCGAGCCTGGTACGGCAATCGTGATGCGGCTTGCTGGTCGAGCACCACCATCGTGTTGGTGCGACTCACCCGTTCAATCGGCAGGGCATGATCGTGCAGCATCCATCGCTCGATGATCGTTGCCTTGGCAGCGCCTGTGGCCAACACCAATCGGTGGCGAGCAGCGTTGACAGCCGTAACGGTCAGCGTCATGCGCACCCGGCCTTTGTACTCCCCCGACATCGCGACGACAC
Organism: Ilumatobacteraceae bacterium; assembly: GCA_016650435.1. The sequence goes on along the minus strand of JAENVT010000386.1, from coordinate 152 downwards.
CGACGGCGTGGATCACCGGATCACCCGGCGGCCACGATGCGGTGTGTCCGTCGTCGCCGACACCGAGGTGCACGACATCGAGCCGATCGGGCAACAACGCCACGTATTGCCGGCTGGCCGACTCGAGATCTGCGGCGGTCACGGGCATCAGG
>JAENVT010000385.1 GCA_016650435.1 Ilumatobacteraceae bacterium | reverse complement strand
TCGTCGATGCGCGCCGTCGTGCACAGCACCCAATCTTCTTTGGCCTTCGACAACACTCCGATGTCGAACGCTCCGCCCATTGACGCCATTTCGTCGAGATCGGCGTCGGTGAGCGCTGCACAGTCCCTGGTTTCCACCTGGATTGGCATGCTGTAGAGCTCCTCATGTCGTCGTGCGAAGCCTCCATTCTGCCAGAAAATCGGAGATTTCGAAAAGGCGGACGACGATTAGAGCATGACGGCGTCGTGACCGAGCAACATTCGCAGCTCACCGACGGCCCGGTCGAGGTCGACACAAAACTCGTCTGCCAGGCGCAATATCTTCCCGTGGCCGATGTGAAGGTACACAGCGGACTCTCCGGGGTGGTCACGAAGAATCTTGCGGATCTGATGAATTTTCAGTTCGTTCAGCGACGTCGACGGCACCTTGAGCCGCAACGATGACGCCGATGCGGTATCGAGACCTTCGACGATGCTGACGTCGAGGGCCATGAAACCAACGCGCGTCTCGTCGCGCTTGTCGACGCGACCTTTGACCGTGACGATCGAATCGTCGATCAACTTATGCCCGAGCTCCATCAACGCCCGAGGGAAGACGGTGACCTCGATTGTGCTGTCGAGATCTTCGAGGATGAACACCGCCATCTGGTCACCCTTCTTGGTGAACTTGCGAGACATGTTGGTGATGACTCCGCCGAGCACCAACACGGCGCCGTCCTCGCGCTCCGGTGCCTCGGCGATGCCACAGTCGACCTTGCGACGCAACGCCGCTTCGACTCCCAGCAGCGGATGGTCGGAGACATACAACCCGAGCATCTCTTTCTCGAAGCGCAGGCGATCACTCTTGTCGAACTCGTTGTCGGGGATCGCGACCCGTTCGTCGAATCCCTCGACGCTGTCGCTGCCGAGGTCGCCGAAGAGGCTCATCACACCTTGGTCGCGCTCGCGACGCCGTACCAGCGTCCCGTCGATGATCTGCTCGAAGACCATCAACAACCCGCGCCGCGGATGCCCGAGCGAGTCAAAGGCACCGGCTTTGATCAACGACTCGACGGTGCGCTTGTTGAGCACCGGCTCGGGTACGCGCTCGGCGAAGTCGTGGAACGACTGGAAGGTTCCGTTGGTGTTGCGTTCGCCGAGCAGCAGTTCGACCAAGCCCTCCCCCACGTTGCGGATCGCGGACAGCCCGAACGTGATGGCGCCGGGTGCGCCCGCGGCGATCGTGACGTCGGCGGCGACCTCGTCGGCGCCCACCGTGGCAAAGTCCATGACCGAGCGATTGACATCCGGTGTCAGCACCTTGATGCCGGCAGCGCGGGCATCGCTGAGATAGACCGCGGCCTTGTCGAGGTTGCTCTTGACGCTCGACAACAGACAGGCGAAGTACTCGACGGGATAGTGCGCTTTGAGGTACGCCGTCTGGTATGTGATGAGGCCGTAGCCGAACGTATGGCTCTTGTTGAAGGCGTAGTCGGCGAACCGTTCGATCACATCGAACAACTGCTTGCCGAGCACCTGACCGTATCCGCAACGTTCGGCTCCGGCCTCGAACGCAGCACGCGCCGCGGCCATGACCTCGCGCGACTTCTTGCCCATCGCCTTGCGCAGGTTGTCGGCCTCGGCCAACGAGTACCCAGCGAACTTCTGCGCGACGCGCATGACGCTCTCTTGGTAGATCATCAGGCCGTACGTGTCGCCGAGCACTTCCTCGGCGTCGGGGTGGAAGTAACTGACCACCTGCCGGCCGTTCTTGCGGTCGGCATAGTCGTAGTGCATGTTGACGCTCATCGGCCCCGGCCGATAGAGCGCGATCACGGCGGACACATCGCCGAAGCTGGTTGGCGCGAGCGAGCGTAACAAGGCTCGCATCGGCGGAGACTCGAGCTGGAACACACCCATCGTCTCGCCCCTGCCGAGCAGATCGAAGACCATCTGATCGTCGAGCGGCACCGCGTCGATGTCGAACTCGGGGTCCTTCACCACTCGGACCATCTCGACGGTGTCGGTGATGACATCGAGGTTGCGCAGGCCGAGGAAGTCCATCTTCAACAACCCCAGATCCTCGACACCATGCATCTCGTACTGGGTGACGACGGGCGCGTCCTCCGGCCGGCCACCCGCCTCCGGCTTGCGCTGAATCGGCAGGTAGTTGGTCAGCGGCTCCTTGGTGATGACGACCGCTGCTGCATGAATGCCGTCGCTGCGCTTCAGGCCTTCGAGACCTTTGGCGACATCGACGACCCGTTTCACATCCGGATCGGCATCGCACATTGCCCGAAGTTCGCTGGCGGCCTTGTAGCCGTCGAGGTACCTCGGGTTCTGCTCGAAGCAGTACTTCAACGGAGTGTCGCGTCCCATCACGAGCGGCGGCATCGCTTTAGCGATCTTGTCGCCGACGCCGTATGGGTAACCAAGCACGCGTGCCGCGTCGCGCACTGCGTTACGTGCCTTGATCGTGCCGAAGGTGATGATCTGGGCGACGTGATCGCGGCCGTACTTCTCGGCGGCGTAGCTGATCATCCGGTCTCGGAATCTCGAGTCGAAGTCCATGTCGATGTCGGGCATCGAGATGCGGCTGGGGTTCAAGAAGCGTTCGAACAGCAGGTCGTAGCGGATCGGGTCGAGATCGGTGATTCGCAGGCTGTAGGCAACGGCGCAACCGGCGGCGGAACCGCGCCCCGGCCCGACGCGGATGTCGTTGTCCTTGGCGTACCTGATCAGATCCCAGACGATCAAGAAGTACGAGGCGAAGCCCATGTTCTTGATGACCTGCAGCTCGTACGCCAGCCGCTCGACGACCGACGGCGACAGCTCGTGACCCCACCGCTGCTTGGCACCTTCCCACGTGAGGTGGTCGAGATAGCTGGCGTCGTCGGTGAAGCCTTCGGGAATCGGGAAGTCGGGCAGCTGCGGCTTACCGAACTCGATGTTGACATCGGCACGCTCGGCGATCCACAACGTGTTGTCGCACGCCTCGGGAAGGTCGCGAAACAAGTAGCGCATCTCTGCCGACGTCTTCAGGTAGTGCTCTTGGCCCTCGAACTTGAACCGCTTCGGATCACTGAGCGTTGCCCCGGTCTGTACGCACAGCAGCGCGTCGTGGGCCTCGTGATCTTCGCGGTGCACGTAGTGCGAGTCGTTGGTGGCCATCAGCGGGGCGCCGATCTTGCGGGCGATCTCGACGAGTTTGGGATTGGTGTCACGCTGCGCCTGCAACCCGTGGTCTTGCAGTTCGACGAACAGATTGTCCTTGCCGAAGATGTCTTGCAGACGACCGGCCTTGTCGAGCGCCCCTTTCTCGTCGCCTTGCAGCAGCGACTGCAGCACGTGCCCACCGAGGCAGCCGGTGGTGGCGATCAAACCCTCGTGGTATCGGCCGAGCAGCTCCCAGTCCATCCTCGGCTTGTAGTAGTAGCCCTCCATGAACGCCAGGCTGGCCAGCTGAATGAGGTTGTGGTAGCCCTTGTCGTTCTCGGCGAGCAGGGTCAGGTGGTAGTAGAGCTTCTTTCCGCCCTCGGTGTCACCGCCAGAATCGTCGACTCGCCCACGCCGCGGCGGTCGCTCGCTGCGGGTCTCGTAGGCCATGTACGCCTCGGTGCCGATGATCGGTTTGACACCTTGCGCGCGACACTCCTTGAAGAACTCGAGCACCCCGTACATGTTGCCGTGGTCGGTGATGCCGAGTGCCGGCTGGCCATCGGCCACTGCCTTGGCGACAAGGTCGTCGAGCCGCGCTGCCCCGTCGAGCATCGAGAACTCGGTGTGGACGTGGAGGTGGGTGAAGGAATCCCCCAATTTGCAATGCCTCTCTGGATTCTTGGCCTGGCTGCTGCGCTACTTACACGGATGTGATTTAGCTCGGAACCCTACTCGCTTTCCTAGAGGTACGTGCCAGGCCTATCGGCAACATCGATGGCTGGACCGCCGGGGACTTGTCCCCCACCAGGCCCGCCGGCCATCGCACCTGGTGGCAGCTGACGCATTCCCTCCAGCTGCTGGCGAGCGGCGATCTGCTGTGCGAACAGCGTGGCCTGGATCCCGTGGAAGAGACCCTCCAACCACCCCACCAGCTGGGCTTTGGCGACACGCAACTCGCCATCTGAGGGAATCTCGCCGTCCTTGAACGGCAGTGCCAGGTTTTTGAGTTCATCCTGGAGGTCAGGTGATAGCGCCTCGGACAACTCCACGATCGAACGCTCGTAGATCTCGGCCAGTCGCTCGCGGCTGGCCTCGTCGAGGGCACCAGTGCGGACCTCTTCGAGCAGTTGCTTCACCATCGAGCCGATGCGCATCACCTTCGCGGGTGCTGTCACCGTCTCGGTCAGATCGGGTTCTGGCGGTGACGCGACGACGACTTCGGTTGTCCCGCTTTGTGGTTCTTCGATCGACATCACAGCTCCTTGGAAAGAACGAGGGACTTCACGGTGTGCTGGCCAACAACGGCACCAGCATCTCAGCAGATGTGAGCGACCCGTGTCGACACACCAAGGGATAGGGACCGCTGTCGGCAGAGTCGAAAAAGCTGATCGGTGTCTTGGGCATCAGTGCCACGTCTCCGAAGCGCGCGGCGATTGGCGGACTGACGACGGGACCGAACCAGCCGCCTTCGATGAGCTCTTGACGGCTCATCACCCAGGCCACGTCGCTGTGCGCGGAGACCGCGGCGTCGAGCAGCTCGGCTGCGGCGCCAGGACGAGCGTGGAGCCATCGGAAGCGCCCCTCGCCCGAAAGGTATCTCGTCAACTTCATCGCCTCGTCGGCTATCGCCCGGTCGTTGGTGCCAACGTCGACCTGACCGTGATCCGCGGTGACGAGCAATGCCGAGTCGTCGATGAGTTGGGCACGCACCTGCTCGATGATGTCGTCCGCAGATCGCAGCTCGGCTTCGTAGTACGGACCGAAACCGCGCTCGTGGGCAATTTTGTCGATCCCGTCGTAGTACGCGTAGATCAGTGGCTCGCCGGCACGGAGCAATTCGCCGATCGTGACAGCCAGACTCGAGGCGGCGCGCCATCCGACGAGCCGTCCGCCGCGCAGGTGAGCCTCGGTGAACGCGGTGCGCTCGAAGTCGGCCTTCGTCACCACGGGTATCGGCTGGCCCATGAACGGAGCGAAGGGTTGTATGCGGCTCGGCTCGTGCTTGCGACGAGCATCACCGCCTGACGTCGACCAACGCAGCACGTTGAGAACCTCGCCACCGACATCGAGGCGGTAGCCGACGAGACCGTGCTCACCGGGCGTCAAACCCGTGGTGATGGACGTCAAAGCTGTCGCTGTCGTGGACGGAGCGACGGTCGTGATCGGCCCTCCCTCGAAGGCTGCCAAGGTGGGCATTTCGGCGCGGTGCTGGACCAGCTGCTCCCAGCCGAGTCCGTCGAGAACAAGAACCACGACCTGGCGGGCGTCGCGCACAGGAGCAGGCATCCAATCCCGTTCGGCTCCCCGCTGGGGCGCCAGCAACGTCGGCATGATTGCACGCACGTTGGCGCCTGAATAATCGGGGAAGGTCGGTTGCTCTGTCACGGGAACAGTCAAGATAGCCAGAAAGCCCTAGATTGATGGCGTGCGCGTTTCCAGCAAGGGTGATTACGCCTGTCGGGCCCTGCTCTCTTTAGCGCTGCACATGGACGGAACCGGCCCAACGTCGGTGCGCGATATCGCCGAGCGCACGGCAATCCCTCAGCCCTATCTCGAGCAGATTCTTCTGGCCTTGAAGGGCGCCGGCCTGGTGAAGTCGAAGCGTGGCGTCGGCGGCGGTTACGTGCTGGCCAGGAGCCCGTCGGAGATCAGAATCGGGGAGATCCTCAGCGCCGTCGACGGTCCGATCAGCCTCGGCGATTTCGGAGAGCCACATCAAGATGGCGCCTGCGATCACGAGGGCCAGTGTGTCTTGTTGGCCATTTGGAAGTCGGCCGGGGACCAGATGCGGCGGCTGCTCGAGGCGTTCACGTTGCAGTCCGTTGCCGACGCCGCGCGCGGCGTAGCTCCGTGGCCCGAAGCGCGCATCGAAGAGGGCCTCGCTACGTTGTGAGCTGAGCCTCGACCGCTGCCAGATCATCGGGCAGCGGCGACGTGAACGACATCGGTTCGTTGCTGATGGGATGGATGAAGGCCAGTTCGGCTGCGTGCAAGAACGGGCGCGGCGACACGATGCCGTGACGGATGCCTCCATAGGTGCCGTCACCGATCACCGGATGGCCAATCGCCGCGAGATGCACTCTGATCTGATGGGTACGGCCGGACTCCAGCCGGCACTCCAACGCGCTCGCCTCAGCGGGTGTCGAGTACATAGCGAGAACCTGATACCTGGTGCGCGCCGACTTGCCATCGACCACTACCGCCATGCGCATCGGGTCGCGGTGGTCTCGCCCAATCGGTGCGTCGATGACACCATTCGGGTTTGCCGGATGACCCCAGACCACCGTGCGATAGACACGCGCCACGTCGCGCTGCGCGAGCGCGTAGACCAGCGAGTGATACGCCCGAACGGAACGGGCGACGACCATGAGACCGGAAGTGCCGACGTCGAGACGATGGACAATGCCTGGCCGATGGGGCTCGCCGATCCCCGCAATCTCCGCATACCTGGCCAGCAGACCGTTGACAAGCGTTGCATCTGGATTGCCGGCGCCGGGATGCACGACCAAGCCGGCGGGCTTGTCGACGACGATGACGTGCTCGTCGTCGTACACGACGGTGAACTGCACCGTTGGATCGGCCTCGGGTGCTGCGGTTGTCGGCAGCTTTGTCTCGTCGACATCGATGCGCTGGCCGAGTTGGAGGCGCAGTTTGCCGGAGACGGTCACCGCGCCATCGACCACCACACCACCGGCAGCGACAAGCGCCGCGGCGTCGGATCGGCTGGAATCGGTGATCAAGGCGACGATGCGATCGAGGCGTTCGCCGGCGAGCGCGGCGGGGATCTCTTCGTGGATCATGCGGCGTGGGTCCGGCGATGCCCGAAGACCGTCCACAGCACGAAGATTGCTCCGCCGATGTCGATCGCCATGTCGGCAACGTTGAAGATCGGGAACCATTGGAAGTCGATGAAGTCGATCACCGCGCCGCGCAAGATCCTGTCGCCGCGAAACACGCGGTCAGCCAGATTGCCGAGCGCACCACCGGCGATCAGACCAGCAGCAACCCCAGTGATGCGGCTTGTCAACATGCGACTCGTCCACGCCAACCACACGATCACCAGAAGTGCGGCGATTCCGATCAGTGGGCCGATGCCTTGTGCCTGTGAAAATGCCATGCCGCTGTTGCGCGTCAGGTTCCACTGCAACGTCCAGATGACATGACGCGGCGCGCTGCCGGAGAGCTCCGACACCGCCCATCTCTTGGTCAGTTGGTCGACCACGAGCACGATTGGAACGATCGCTGCCGTCAGCAGCGGAATGCGCGGTCGCCGTTGAGCCGACGGAACAACGTCGGGTGTGTCGGCCTGCGGTGCCGAGATGATCTCGGCGTCCGCGTCTTCGGTCATCGACGGCCGATCCCGCCGACCTTCTCCTCCACCAGCATCGTTGCCCACGGAATGGCTTCGAGGCGCTCACGTGGAATTGGTCGTCCGGACTCGGTCGAGTATCCGTAGCGACCCGTTGTCAGCCTGCCGAGGGCGGTCTCGATGTCGGCGATCGTTTGGCGCGCCTGCGCCGACAGGGTCAGGTCGCGCTCGCGCTCGACGACCATTGTGTCGCCTTCGCCGCCTTCGTCGTCGAACTGCACATCGCCCATCTCCTGCTCTTCGATCAGCGAGTTCGCTTCATCCTCGAGACGAACAGCTTGGCCGAGCAGCGCAGCCTTTTCTTCCAGCAGCAGCGCTCGCATGCTCGAGAGGAACTTGACGTCGAAGTCCTTGGTGTACGCGACACCCTCTTTGGTCACGCCTTTCACGGCCGGAATCTCGAACACCACGGGTGCAAAAGCCGACTTCTTGGCAGGCACCGCCTTCTTGGCGGGAGCGGGTGCCGGTGCCGGCGCGGCCTTCTTGGCAGGCGCGGGTGCTGCCTGCTTGGGAGCTGCAGCCTTCTTCTTTGCAAGCGCAGGCGCGGCCTTCTTCGACGTGCTGGCCTTGGCGGGCGCCGCTGCTTTCTTTGCGGGTGCCGCAGCGGGCTTCTTGGCAGCGGGTGCTGCCTTCTTCACCGGCGCGGCCTTCTTCGGGGGCGCAGGTTTCGCCGCCTTCGCTGCCTTTTTCGATGCGGCGGCCTTTGTTGGAGCAGCCTTCTTTGGCCCAGCAGCTTTTTTGACGGGCGCAGCCTTCTTCGACGTGCTGGCCTTGGCGGGCGCTGTGGCCTTCTTAGCGGGAGCCTTACTAGCGGGAGCCTTCTTAGCGGGAGCCTTTGTGGCGGGAGCCTTCTTGGCAGTTGCCATCTGTGGTGAACCTCCGTCGACCCAGGTGAAGGCTGCGATGCTACCGCCGTAAGAGCTGGATGTGGACGGACCCTCGTGGAGTTTGCGTCAGGCTCTAGCGATGCCGATGAAGACGGGTTGCCCGTCGAGTTCGGCGTTCGGTTCTCCGGGCGCGAAGTCCAGCGACACCGCCAGCGTCGGCTCGGTGATCAACGCGGTGAACGGCGCGATCTGAGCGCCGATCGCGTCGGGCACGCCGAGGGTCAGGACAATGCGATCGCTGACGTGCAAGCCGGCATCACGACGGGCTTGTTGCACCAACCTGACCAGATCGCGGGCAACACCTTCGGCCTCCAGCTCAGGAGTCAGGTCGATGTCGAGCACGACGACACCCGTGTTGGCCGGCAATGTCGTGGCTCGCGACGGATCCGCGGCGACCAGTCGAAGCGAATACTCCCCTTCACGCAGTTCGATGCCGCCAGCCGACACAACGCCGGTGCTCTCGTCCCGCGACCACTGCCCCTTCTTGACAGCGGCGATGACCTGCTGCACGTCCTTGCCGATGCGCGGCCCGAGCACGCCCGGAACGACGGTGAGCTCGAAGGCTCCGACAGCATCGAGATCCGTCGACAGCACGACCTCTTTGACATTGACCTCGTCGGCGATGATGCCGCGATACGGCGCGAGAGACTCGGCATCGCGCGCCGCGATTGTCAAGCTCGCTAGAGGCTGGCGAACGCGCCGTCCGGTCGCCTTGCGTACTGCCGACGATGCACTGCACACGTCGCGAACGCGATCCATCGCCGCAACCAGTAGCGGAGACTCGACCAGTTCGTCACCGGTCGGCCAATCGGTGAGGTGCACGCTGCTTTCGTCGCCGACCAGCCCGCGGTACACGGCCTCGGTAGTCAATGGCAGCAGCGGCGCAGCAACCTGGCACATCGTGGTCAGCACGGTCCACAGCACATCGAGCGCCTCGGGATCGCCGGCCCAGAACCGTTCGCGCGAGCGGCGCACGTACCAGTTGGTCAATGCGTCGAGGAACGTTCGCAGCATGCCGCAGGCGGCGAACAAGTCGCACGCATCCATCGAAGACCTCACGTCGGTGACCAGCGCGTGCAGCTTGCCGAGGATGTACTGGTCGAGCGGGTCGGACGATTCCGTGCGGCGTTGAGCGGTGTAGCCGGAAGCGTTGGCATACATCGTGAAGAACGAATACGTGTTCCAGATCGGCAGCACGATGTGTCGCACGCTTTCGCGGATGCCGGCCTCGGTCACGGCCAGATCGCCGCCGCGCAGGATCGGAGACGACAACAGGTACCAACGCATCGCGTCCGCGCCGTAGGTGTCGAAGACCATCATCGGATCCGGATAGTTGTTGAGGCTCTTCGACATCTTCTGGCCGTCATCGCCGAGGACGATGCCGTGACTGATGCATGTGCGAAATGCCGGGCGGTCGAACAACGCCGTTGCCAAAACGTGCAACGTGTAGAACCAGCCGCGGGTCTGGGCCATGTACTCGACGATGAAATCGCCCGGGTAATGATCCTCGAACCAGCCTGCGTTTTCGAACGGGTAGTGCACTTGGGCGAACGGCATCGAGCCGGATTCGAACCAGCAGTCGAGCACTTCGGCGACGCGCCGCATCGTCGACCGACCGGTCGGATCATCGGGGTTCGGGCGAACGAGGTTGTCGACGTACGGTCGATGAAGGTCGTCGACCAGCACACCGAAATCACGCTCGAGATCGGCGATCGATCCGTACACGTCGATGCGTGGATAATTGGGATCATCACTGCGCCACACCGGGATCGGCGAGCCCCAGAACCGGTTGCGGCTGATGCTCCAATCACGGGCGTTGGCCAGCCACTTGCCGAAGCTGCCTTCCTTGACGTGCTCGGGTACCCACTGGATCTGCTGGTTGAGCTCCCCCATCCGATCCCTGAACGACGAAACTTGCACGAACCAGCTGCTAATGGCCCGATACACCAGCGGCTCGGCGCAGCGCCAGCAATGTGGATACGAGTGGTGGTAGCTGTCGTGGCGCACGACGATGCCGCGAGCTTTCAGGTCCTTGACGATCTCGTTGTTGGCGTCGAAGACATGGACGCCGGCCCATGGCGGCACGTCGGCAGTGAAGCGCCCGTGCTCGTCCATCGGGCACACGGTCGGGATCCCCGCAGCATTCGAAAGGTTCTGGTCCTCTTCGCCGAATCCAGGCGCCATGTGCACCACACCCGTACCGTCTTCTGTCGACACGAAGTCGCCAGCGAGCACCCGGAACGCGTTGGGTGTATCGGCAAAGAACGGGAACAGCGGCGTGTAGTGACGTCCGACCAGGTCACTGCCCACGATCGTCTCGACGTGCACTGCGTTGGCCAGTTCCTTCTCGTACGCCCCGCGGCGCGATTCGGCCAGGATGTAGCGAACCCCGTCCTCCTCCATCACGGCGTAGTCGATGTCGGGCCCGACGGCGAGCCCAAGATTGCTGGGCAATGTCCACGGCGTCGTCGTCCAGGCCAGGACGCGTTCGCCGGAATCGAGCTGGAACTGCACGGTCAAGGCCGGGTCCTGACGATCGCGATAGACGTCGTCCATGCGCGTCTCGGTGTTGCTCAGTGGCGTCTCACACCGCCAGCAATAGGCCAAGACCTTGAAACCTTCGTAGATCAAACCCTTGTCCCACAGGGTCTTGAACGCCCACATAACACTCTCCATGTACGTGAGGTCGAGGGTTTTGTAGTCGTTGTCGAAATCGACCCAGCGGGCCTGGCGAGTGACGTATCGCTGCCACTCGCCGGTGAAGCGCAGCACGCTGGTTCTGCACGCTTCGTTGAACTTGTCGATGCCGAACTTGGCGATCGCCGGGTGCCCGCTGATGCCCAGTTCCTTCTCGACGACGACCTCGGCGGGCAGGCCGTGGCAGTCCCAACCGAAGCGGCGCTCGACGCGGCGGCCGCGCATCGTTTGATAGCGGGGCACGGCGTCTTTGACGAAGCCGGTCAGCAGATGGCCGTAGTGAGGCAAGCCGTTGGCAAATGGAGGACCGTCGTAGAAGACGTACTCATCGGCGTCGGCGCGCCGGGCGATCGACTCCTCAAACGTGTGGCGTTCTGCCCACGACGCCAAGATCTTTGTCTCGATGTCGGGAAATGAGGGTTGCGGGTCGACTTCGGGGTACATCTGCGGGCTCCTGTGAATTCGTGTTGCACAGGGACGAGCGGTGTGCTCGCGATCCCACCCTGTTTGCTGCCGCCCGCAGACGGCAACCCCTCGGTTTCGCCAGCGATATCGGGCTGGACCCGTTCGGTTCTACTGGGCCGGCCGGCTGTGGGGCTGGTGGCTGTTCTTCCGAAGACTCGGAGGTGATTGCCTCGTCAACGTCACTTGCAATGTTACATGTCGGGCTGATCGACAGGCAGTGGATTACTGCAGTTCGTCGCTGCCGCTGATCAAGGGATCATCGCCGGCCTGCGACCAACTGGGTCGCGTTGCTGCGTCGACATCGAGCGAGCCGAGATCGAGCCGCATCACGACGTTGTCGTCGTCAGCGTTGGAATCAGTGCCGGCCATCTGCGAAGGAGTTGCGTCCATCAGCGACGGAAACTCGTACTTCTCGGATTCAGATTCATCGTCGCGCGACATGTCGTAGGCGGCCGTCGCGTCGTCGGCAAAATCGTCGACGTCGTCGTGTTGCTCGACAGCGGCGGTCGGCGCACCGACCGGCGACGATGGCTCTGTCGGGCGTACAGATGCCGACAGCAGCGACTCCGCAGACGCCGACAGCAGCGGGCGCCGCATCTCGCCGAGGCCGCCGGGGACGCGCTCGATGAGATCCTGCAGTGATACTGCGGCGTCGCGAAGGCGCTCACGCTGCGCGCCGAGGTGATGCTCGAGATGATCGACATCGGAGAGCAGGAAGTCGCGGCGGGCGAGCAACGCCTGCACCTCGTTCTCGGCCTTGATGCGCTCGGACTCGGCCGACCGGCGGGCTTCGATGCGGGCTTCGTCGAGCAACTTGTCGGCCATCGACCTGGCATTGTCGATAACAGTCGTGGCGTCGACGCGGGCCTTCACCGTGATCGTCTCGGCGTCGGAGTTGGCCTGGGCGACAGTGTTGTCGGCGGTTCGCTGGGCCAACAGCATGGTGCGGCTGATCGTTTCTGCGTCTTGGTCGCTGGCCGCGAGTGACGCGCCCGACGGGCCGCCACTGCTGACCTGTTGCGATACCTCTTGCAGCTTGGCAACCGCGGCGCGCGCCCGGGCCTCCATTGCAGTGGCCTGATTCTGGGCGGTCTCGATCGCCGCCGCGACCTTCTCTTTGAAGTCGTCAACCTCAGACGGGTCGTATCCCTTTTTGACTGTCTTGAAACCGGCACTGCGAACGGTCTGCGGGCTGAAGTCCATTCTCAGATGTTACGCCTGACGAGCGCGCCGCAGTGGACACTCAGCTCTCGAACTCGCCGCTGTCATGTCCGCCTTTGCGGGGCGGTATCGGCTTGAGCAGGTACACGCCCGTGGCAACTTTCTCCATCGTGCCATTGAGGCCGTAGCACAGCCCGCTGGCGAAATCGATGAGACGTCGAGATACTTCGCGGTCGCTGGCCTCGAGGTTCATGATCACCGGCTGACCCTCTTTGAACTTGTCGGCGACTTCTTGAGCGGAATCGAAACGTCGTGGACGCACGGTGTAGGGATCGGCCGAGTTGGATGGCGCCGGCCGTTGGGTGTTGATCGGGCGAGGCTGCACGTTGGAATCGTCGGTTGCCGGCACAGGACGACGGCCCGTCAGGTCGGCGTCTCGCGTCGGATAGCTGGGACGCGCCGGCATGGTTCGAACCGTGCCGTCGGCCTCGTAGTCGCTGGCCTGGTATCCACGCTGACCCCGCGGCGCCGGCTCGTCGCGCGGGTGTCGCGGCGAACGCGAAGGACGTTCCGGCTCCTGGGCAGTGTCGTAATCGTCGTACGCATCGTCGGGCCCCAGTCCCAACCAATCCATTGCGTTTCTCCAGATCGGCATCCTTGGTCCTCCTCGCCTGAGATTACCGTACTCGCGGGGTCGCAGCTGGACGCATGCCAAACAGGACGCTTCCGAGCCGAACTCGCGTCGATCCCTCCTGGACGGCGACCACGAAATCGTCACTCATGCCCATCGAACACGTCGCCAATCCGAAGTCGTCGCACAGGCCGCGCACAAGGCGAAAACCGGCGCGGGCATTCTCAGGGCCGCCCGTGGTGGGACCGACCGTCATCAACCCGTCGACGACAAGGCCGGCCTCGGTCGATTGGGTCACCAAGGCGTCGGCGTCTTCCGGCGCGCAGCCGCCTTTTCGCGGGTCGTCGGTCGTGTTGACCTGCACCAACACGTGTGCGCCCTGTGCCCGTTTGGCGAGCTCGACGACGAGCGCGGCGCGATCCACGGTCTCGTAGACGTCGACAAGATCGACGATCTGGCGCACTTTGTTGGTCTGCAACTGCCCGATGAAATGCACGGAAATCCCGAATGGATTGCGGTCGAACTTGGCCACCAACTCCTGCGCGTAGTTCTCCCCGACCGCCTTCAAGCCAACGTCGACTGCAGCCTGTACGACCTCGACCGGATGACCTTTGGTGACGGCCAAGATCTCGACGTCGGAACCGCCGGCTTCGGTGATCTGTTGACGGACTTGCTGTAGTCGCTCGGCGAGTCCGCCGAGCACGCTCACTTCAGGAACCGTGTCACTTCAGGAATGAGGGCACATCGAAATCGTCGTCGGGGTCGTCGAGCGGATCAGCAGGCTGCTCGGCGAAGAGATCCTTCAGCGACGCGGTGGGCTTGTCGGTGGACTTGCCGCCCGGTCGTGCAGCGGTGGCGCCGCTGTCCCAACGATCGAAACCGGCTGCAATGACGGTGACCTTCACCTCGTCGCCAAGCTCGTCGTCGATGACCGTGCCGAAGATGATGTTGGCGTCCTGGTGGGCGACACCGTGGATTATCTCGGCGGCGGCGTTCATCTCGAACAACGACATTCCCGACGGACCCGTGATGTTCAACAGGATGCCCCTGGCGCCATCGATTGCCGCCTCGAGCAACGGGCTGGAAATGGCTGCCTTCGCCGCCGTGACGGCGCGATTCTCGCCGCTGGCCTGACCGATGCCCATCAACGCCGAACCCGCGCTGGACAGGATCATCT
>JAENVT010000384.1 GCA_016650435.1 Ilumatobacteraceae bacterium | reverse complement strand
CCGGCCGATGGCATTGCCATCCTGAACGCCGACGATCGTCGTGTTCGTTCGATGAACAGCCTCACGCCGGCGACGTGCCTGCTGTTCGGCGAGGCCGGCGACGCAGATGTGCGCGTGCGCGAGGTCGTGCTGGATGAACTGGCAAGACCGTCGTTCGTCGTCGACACGCCGTGGGGCAGCACGGATGTGCATCTCTCGATCAGCGGTCGGCACATGGTGTCGAATGCCGCGGCGGCGTTGGCGTGTGTCGGCGCAGTCGGAGGCGACGTAGCCGCCGGCGCCGCCGTGTTGTCGACCGTGGGTTTGACAGCAATGCGCATGCAGATCGAACGTTCGGTGTCGGGCGCGATCATCCTCAACGACTCGTACAACGCCAACCCAACGTCGATGCGCGCGGCTATCGATGCGCTCGTCGATCTACCGGCAATCCGCCGGGTGGCCTTGCTCGGTGTGATGGCCGAGATCAGCGACGCAGCATTGGAACACCTCGCGATCGCGAAGTACGCAGCCGAGCGTGGCGTCGAGGTGATCGCAATCGGGACCGACCTCTACGGTGTCGAGCAGTCGGCCGATGCTGCGACGGCCCTTGGCTTGCTCTCCGGCAACGACGCCGTGCTCGTCAAAGGCAGCCGAGTGGCCGGGCTCGAAAAGCTCGCCGCCTTCCTGGTAGCCCGCTGACCTGTCGATCTCGATTCGCCAAACGACACGGGAACACTGGGGCACGGTGGGGCGTTGTCGCCGTCATGGATATTTCTGAAGCACTGGACTTCGCCGCTGATCGCCAGAACGGGGTGTTGGTCACCCAGCGACGCGACGGGCGGCCGCAGCTGTCCAACATCACGTATGGCGTCGCGGATGGCGTGATCAAGATCTCGATCACCGCCACCCGGGCCAAGTACTTCAACCTCAAACGAAACCCGCAGGCATCGTTGTACGTGACTCGCGACGACTTCTGGGCCTACGTCGTCATCGACGCCGACGCCGAGGTGTCAGCGGTCGCGACCAAGCCCGATGATCCGGCGGTCGACGAGCTCGTCGCCTACTACCGAGCACTCGCCGGTGAGCATCCCGACTGGGACGACTATCGCAAGGTAATGGTCGCCGACAAACGGGTCGTGGTGACCCTCGAGCCGACGCACGCATACGGAATGCTCAACAGATAGTCAGTGGCCGGCAGCGAAGATGATCGGCATGCGGGCGGGGCCGAAGATGCCGACGCCTTCGGGCTTCCAGGTGATGTCGCCGTCGATCGCCAGCTTGGGCATGCGCTGAGCGAGCAGCGGCAAAGCCTCTTGTAGCTCGGCACGTGCCAGGGCCGCGCCGAGGCAGTAGTGGATGCCGGAACCGAATGTCAGCTGCGGTTGGCCGGACGGCTCGGAGGTGATGTCGAAGGCCTCCGGTGCGTTGAACACAGCGAGATCGCGGTTGGCCTCCGCCAGTCCGACTGCGATGAACGTACCTGCCGGGAACAACACATCGCGATATTCGATGTCACAACTGGCGAAGCGAGCGGTGCCGCGCACTGCGCCGAAGTAACGCATCGACTCCTCGACGGCGCGAGGTGCAAGCTCGGGTCGCTCGGCGAGCAACGCCCATTGATCGGGATGGTTGGCGAACAGCGACACAGCGCAGCCGAGCTGGTTGCGCGTCGTGTCGGTCCCACCGACGATGACCGCGTTGACCATCATCACCAACTCGTCATTGCTCAGCTTGTCGCCCGCTTCCTCGGCTGCGATCAAATCGGTCAACAGATCGTCGGCCGGCTTGCTGCGACGTTCGGCGATGAGGGCGCGGGTGTATTCGCCGAGCTCGTCCTGCGCCCTGATGATGAGGTCGATCTTGTCGACCACATCCGCCGAGAAGATCTCCAAGATGTCGCCCGCCCAACGGCTGAACAACTGCCAATCCTGCTTCGGCGCACCGAGCAGTTCGCAGATGATCGGAATCGGGTAGGGCTCGCAGATGTCGGTGGTGAAATCGGCCCGACCGGCATCGGCGACGTTTTCGATGAGGCCGCTCATCACCTCGCGCATGAACGGTCGAAGGCGGTCAGCGGCGCGAGGCGAGAATGCCGGCGCAACAAGGCGGCGGAGCCGGAGATGCATGTCGCCCTCTGCCGACAGGATGCTGACCTGCTGACGTTCGAGGAACTGCGGGTTCGTGATCCCCATGAGCTCCGGAATCCGGCTGACCGCGCTGTGCCAGCGCTTGTCGCGAAGGATCGCCGTGACATCGTCGTAGTGCACCACCGCGTAGCCGAACATGTTGCGAACGATCCACTGGTCGGGGTCCAACGCCATGCGTCGCGCGAACCGCTGGTCGAACGAGCCGTCGAGGATCTCGGGCAGGTCGAGTTCTGAAGCAAGCGTTGCCATGCGGAAACGCTATGCCGGGGTGACTCAGTTCAACGCAGCGAGCGGCTCGATGAACGGCGTTCCGAGGAACTCGGCAACCGGTGCGTTGGTCACCTGGCCGGCGTAGGTGTTGAGCCCGTGCGACAGGGCGGGGTCGCGGCGGCACCCACCTGCGGCACCGTGAATGGCGACTTCGAGTTGGTAGGGGAGCGTCGCGTTGGTCAGCGCGTACGTGCTCGTGTGCGGCACTGCGCCCGGCATGTTGCCGACGCCGTAGTGCAGCACGCCGTGCAACTCGTAGACAGGTTCGTTGTGCGTTGTCTCGTGGATGGTCTCGATACATCCACCCTGATCGATCGCGACATCGACGATGACGGCGCCGGTCTTCATCGTGCGCACCATGTCTTCGGTGACGACGACCGGTGCACGCCCTCCTGCCACCAGCACAGCACCGATCACGAGATCGGCGTCGGCGATGTTGCGCTCGAGCGCCCCGCGGTTCGAAGCCAGCGTGACGATCCGTCCCTTGTTGATCTGATCGACCCATCGCAATCGGTCGAGATTCTGGTCGAACAGCACCACCTCTGCCTCCATGCCGGCGGCGATCCATGCGGAGTTCCATCCGACGTTCCCCGCGCCGAGCACCACGACCTTGGCGGGCTGCACGCCGGGCGCCCCGCCCATCAGCACGCCGCGGCCTCCGTTGTGGCGCTCGAGGTAGTGCGCCCCGATCTGTGGCGCCAGGCGACCGGCGACCTCGCTCATCGGGGCCAGCAGCGGGAGCGCGCCGCTGTCGACTTGTACCGTTTCGTAGGCCAGCCCGGTGCAGCGTGAATCGATCAATGCCTCGGCGACGACCGGATAAGCGGCGAGGTGCAGGTACGTGAAGAGAGTCAGGTCGGCGCGCAGGAACCTGAACTCCTCCTCCTTGGGCTCTTTGACCTTCACGACCATCTGCTGGGCCCAGGCATCGGCGGCAGTCGGGACGATTTCGGCGCCAGCAGAACGGTAGTCGGCATCGCTGAAGCTGGCGCCGACGCCGGCACCGGTCTCCACGAACACGTTGATACCCAGCCGCTCGAACTCACGTACACCGTCGGGGGTCATCGCCACCCGGTACTCGTTGTTCTTGATTTCCTTGGGCACACCAACGGTCTTGATCACGGGTGAGGTCATGGGTCGCATCTTGCCCCGGACCTCGCCGTTGATCAACGACCAATACTGCGGCAGTATGGGCGGATGACCGAACGAAGCGTGGCCGTAGACGGCATTGACCGTCGAATCATCGGAATCCTGCAGCATCACGGTCGAATCAGCTGGCGCGATCTGGCCGACGCGGTGCACATGGCGTCGAGCTCGGTTGCCGATCGTGTGCGACGGTTGGAGGCCGCTGGCATCATCCGGGACTACCGCGCGAGCATCGACCCGGCCGCTCTCGGGCGCAATGTGCGAGCTGTCATCGACGTCAGCCTCCCGGCGGGCGGAGATCCGGCGGAGTTCGAGGCGAGGCTTGCCGAACGCGACGAAGTCGAACTGGCCCTGTACGTGACCGGCCCCGCCGACTACACGGTGATCGTCGACTGCGTGGGCGCGGAGGGCCTCGATGGGTTCATTCGCTGGTTGAAAGCCGAGGGTGGAGTGGCTCGAACGGAGAGCAAGTTCGTGTTGCGTCCTGTTATCGGATAGGTCAAGATCGAATGTCGTTCGCAACGAGGCGAGCGCGCCACAAGGGGATTGACAGCATGAAGGCGTTTCAGAACTTCATCAACGGCAAGCATGTCGACGCGGTCGATGGTCGCATGACACCGGTGATCAATCCGGCCACCGGCGAGCAGTATGCGACCGCACCGTTGTCGGGCCCAGCCGACGTCGACGACGCCATGCAGGCGGCCGCGGTGGCGTACGAGTCGTGGCGCGACACGACGCCGAGCGAGCGATCGCTGGCGCTTTTTCGCCTCGCCGACGCGGTCGAATCTCGCGCCGAGGAACTGATCGCCCTGGAGGTCGAGAACACCGGAAAGCCGATCCACCTGACGCGCAGCGAAGAGATCCCGCCCATGGTCGACCAGATCCGCTTCTTCGCCACAGCGGCTCGCCACCTCGAGGGCAGGAGCGCCGGCGAGTACATGCACAACATGACCTCGTTCGTTCGCCGTGAATCGATCGGCGTCTGCGCGCAGGTCGCACCGTGGAACTACCCGATGATGATGGCGGTGTGGAAGTTCGGGCCGGCGCTGGCCGCCGGCAATGCGGTGGTGCTGAAGCCGAGCGACACGACGCCTGCCAGCACAACGTTGCTGGCCGAGATCGCCGCCGAGTTCTTCCCGGCGGGAGTCTTCAATGTGGTCTGCGGCGACCGTGACACCGGGCGGGCGATGGCGGTGCACGAGATCCCCGCGATGATCAGCGTCACGGGATCGGTGCGTGCTGGCCAAGAAGTAGCTGCAGCGGCGGCCCAAACCCTCAAGCGCTGCCACCTGGAACTCGGCGGCAAGGCCCCTGTGGTGGTCTTCGACGACGCCGACATCGCCGCGGCTGCAGAGGGGATCGCGATCGCCGGGTACTTCAACGCCGGTCAGGACTGCACGGCCGCCACACGTGTGCTTGCCGGCCCTCGGGTGTACAACGATTTCGTCGCCGCTCTTGCCGAACAGGCCAAAGGCACCCAGACCGGAATGCCCGACAACGAAGACGTGCTGTACGGCCCCGTCAACAACTCCAACCAACTCGCACGCGTCGGCGGCATGGTAGGCAGGGCACCCGATTACGCCAGCGTCGCCGCCGGCGGCAACGCAGTGTCAGGCAACGGCTATTTCTTCGAGCCGACCGTGATCAGTGGTCTGCATCAGGACGACGAGATGATCCAGAACGAGATCTTTGGTCCGGTCATCACCGTGCAGCAGTTCTCCGACGAGGACGAGGCCATTGGCTGGGCGAACGGAGTCGAGTACGGCCTGGCATCGAGCGTCTGGACGAAGGACTTCGGCCGCGCTATGCGCATGGCGAAGCGCCTCGACTTCGGGTGCGTGTGGATCAACACCCACATCCCGCTCGTCGCCGAGATGCCCCACGGCGGGTTCAAGAAGTCGGGCTACGGCAAAGATCTGTCGGCCTACTCGTTCGACGACTACACCAGGATCAAGCACGTCATGGCCAACTTGGACAGCTAGCCCGAGTGGAGTGTTTGGCGCCCGCCTGGGTGCCGTTGATGTCAAGCGGTCGTTGCAAGTAGTTCGGTGAGCTTCTCTGATGGTGTCATCCATCCGAGTGTTTGTCGAGGGCGTCCGTTCATCAGGTCGGAGATGTTGCGGAGCCCGGCGGGGGTGATCAGTGACAGGTCGGTT
>JAENVT010000383.1 GCA_016650435.1 Ilumatobacteraceae bacterium | reverse complement strand
GCGCACGAGCGAGAGCCAGGCCGATGCCTCGGCTCGAACCGGTCACGAGAGCAACGCGACCCGACAGATCGAACGGTGACGTAGCCATCACCGACGGTCTGCCATCAGGAGCTCGTTGCGGAAGATCTGACCATCCTTCATCACGAGATTGATTCGCTCGCGATCCTGCAGGACAGCGATTTCGTCCAGCGGATCGCCGTCGACGACGATCAAGTCCGCCAGCCAACCGGCGCGCAGCTGGCCGAGCTCGTCGCCACGTCCCATCATCGCCCCACCATGGTTCGTCGCGGCGACGAGAGCGTCAGCCGGCGAGAACCCAAACTCGGTGACGAACAGTTCGAGGTCTCGGGCGTTGCGGCCTTGCGGAGTGCACACGAGCCCATAATCGCCGCCCGGCACGATGCGTACGCCGCGCCCGTGAAGCTCGCGCATGTTGCGCGCAGTGATTTCGAGTTCCTCTTCGAGGCCGCGTCGAGCTTGTGGCGTCAGATGGAGGCCGTACTTCTCGCCCTCGTGGAGATAGGCATATGGAAACCCGACAGCCGGGGCGACGAACACGCTGTCCTTGACGGACTCGATCATGTCGAGCGCCTCGGAATCAGCCAAGGCAGCGTGGTAGATGATGTCGACTCCGTGGCGCACGCACATCTTGACCGAACCGGCGCTGGTGGCATGCCCGGCAACACGCAGTCCCCGGCCGTGGGCGACGTTGACGAGAGCTGCAAGTTCGTCGTCGTCGATCAACGTCGCGTTGGCGTCGGCGCCCATGTGTCCCCAGTCGCGGTCGCCGGAGACATTCACCTTCACGATGTCGACGCCTTCGCGTGCGAACGTCCGGGCGGCAAGGCGGAACGCGTCGGGCCCGTCGCAGATGAATGCAAAGCGCGCGCTCTCCGGGATTGGGAAATGGACCTGGTCGAGATCGCCGAGATTTCCGGTCGGGGTGATCTCCTGGCTCGCCGCCAACATCCGCGGCCCGACGATCTGCCCGGCTTCGATCGCGTTGCGAACCGCGACATCGAGGCGTGGTTTCGAAGCGGCAGCGCTGACGAGACTCGTGAATCCGTGGTCGAGCAGGAGGGCGGCATTGCAGATCGCGGCGATGAGGTTCTCTTCCACCGGCATCAACACCAGGTCCATCAAGTTTCCACAACCGGTGAACGAGATGTGAGCGTGGCCCTCGACCAACCCGGGCATGACCGTGCGCCCGTTCAGCTCGATCCGAACCGCGTCGGTGGGAGGGCCCCATGACTCGGTCGCGGCGGCGACGGCCTCGATCCTGTTGCCCGCTATCAGTACGTCCCCCGCAAACAGCGGTTGACCGGTGCCGTCGAAGATCATGCCTCCAGCCAGCAGGAGTGGCCGCTCGTCCTGGATCCCGACTTGATTCATTAGGGCGCCGCCGTCGAAACCGTGAATGTCATGTCACACCTGCCATCTCGTCGATCTGCTCGCACCGTAGCCTCGTCGGAGGCGCGGTGGAAGAAGTCGGTGAGCAGGAGCGTTGACCACCGCAGCGACCTCGACCCGCGGAGTAGCCATGGCGAAATATGCACATCTCAACCTGTTCGTCGCCGGCTACGGCTACCACGAGTCGGCGTGGAAGGTATCGCCGAATGGTGCGAAGGGACTGCTCGGGCTCGACCATTTCACGAACGTGGCGCGTGTCGCCGAGCGCGGCATCTTTGATTCGATCTTCTTCGCCGACTCGCCTGGTGTTGCCGCGTTCCGCCCGCGGTTCATGGTCCAATCGGGTTTCGACCCCATCGATCTTTTGGCTGCACTGGTGCCGGCCACCGAGCACATCGGGCTGCTGGCCACGGCGTCGACGACGTACAGCTCGCCCTGGGACCTTGCCCGCCGGTTCGCGACGCTCGATCACCTCAGCAGAGGGCGGGCAGGCTGGAACATCGTCACGACCAGCAGCCCCGCGGCCGCGCCGAACTTCGCCGACAGTGCGCATCCTGACCACACCGATCGGTACGAACGGGCACGCGAGTTCGTCGAGGTGGTACTGAAGTTGTGGGACGGTTGGGAAGACGATGCGGTCATCGTCTCACCGACTACCGGCCAGTGGGCGGACGGCGACAAGCTGCATCCTCCACTGCACCGAGGGAGCTACTACTCCGTGGCCGGAATACTGCCGATCCCACGCTCGCCGCAGGGTTATCCCGTGCTGGCCCAGGCGGGATCGTCGCCAGAGGGCATCGACCTCGC
>JAENVT010000382.1 GCA_016650435.1 Ilumatobacteraceae bacterium | reverse complement strand
GGAGTTCTTGTTCAAGTCGTGACCGTGCAACGTGACTGACTCCAGCCAGAATGTGTGGATGCGTCGCATGGCGGTCCTCGCCCTCATCCCTCTCGCTCTCGTGGCGTGTGGCTCCGGTTCGAAGTCTGTGACGACGCTGGCCCCTGGCCAAACGGCTGCGCCGTTCCCCGGTGAGCCGCCCGGGGTGAAGACCTACACCGGCTTGGCCCGCAACCACGTCGATACCCCCGTCGAGTATCCGCAGTCACCTCCGGTCGGTGGCAGCCACTCGCCTGTCTGGCAGAACTGCCAGTACTACGACACGTCGGTCCCCAACGAGCGCGCCGTGCATTCGTTGGAGCATGGCGCTGTGTGGATCACGTACTTGCCCACCATCTCGCAGGCAGATCGAGATGTCCTCAAGGCGCTTGCCGCGACTGGCGATCACATCCTCGTGTCGGAGTACCCGGGGCAGCCGGCACCGATCGTGGCAACGGCGTGGGGCAAGCAGTTGTATCTGCAATCTGTGCACGATCCCGAGTTGCAACAGTTCGTCGACTTCTTCCAAAGCGGTCCGCAAACGCCCGAGTCTGGCGTGACCTGCCGCCACAGCACCGACGCAACGACCTGAGCCGTGCGTTGCCGGCTGAAGGTCTTGACTTCAACTGCGGTTGAACTTCTACTCTCCAGCTCGTGACACGATCATTCAGATACCTCGGATATCCGGCGAGCGCCACCGAACCGAACGTGGTCGTCGATGGTTCACCGAACGACAGCACCGTGCTGACCTTGACCCACTGGCCGGGATTTCCGCAGCCCGACGGTTTCCATTTTGATCTTTCCGCTGAGATGACATTTCACTACCTCGACGCGCCGATCGATGCTGGTGCCGCCGACGTCGTCACCAACAACCACTTCGACCAGGACGGCCTCGTCGGGTTGCATGCACTCGTCAACCCTGAGCTGTCGCAGGAGCATCGCCAACTGCTGATCGACGCCGCCAGGGCCGGCGACTTCGCAACGTTCCGGGATCGGCGGGCGGCTCGGGCGTCGATGATCATCAATGCATACGCCGACGCCGGACGTTCACCGATCGCTGATCGGCTCGTCGGTTCGTACGACGAGCAATGTGTTGTGCTGTACGAGGAGACGATCCCGTTGCTCGTCTCGATGGCCGTTGATGGTGAACGATTCCACAATTTGTGGGCCGAGGAAGACGAGCAACTGACCGCCAGCGAGAAGGCGATCGCCAACGATGTCATCACCGTCGAAGAACTTCCGGATATCGACCTCGCAGTCGTGACAATCCCCGACTCCGAGATCACTCGCAGTGGGCACCGCTTTGCCGGTGAGTCATTCGAAGGTGTGCATCCGATGGCGTTGCACAACGCGACCAACTGTTTTCGACTGCTGGTCGTCCATGGCCGCCGCTATCAGTACGTCGACAGGTACGAGACTTGGGTGCAATATCGATCGCGGCGTCCATTGCCGAGAGTCGATATGCGGCCGCTCGCCGAGCGGCTGATCGAGTGCGAGCGCAGCTCGGCGATGTGGAGTGCCTCCCGTCCCGGAAGCCTGACTCCGACTTTGCGCGTCGACGCAGAATCGTCGTTGGATTCCGATGTCGTTCGTGGCATGGTGATCGCCCATTTGCGCGACAGTCCACCCGCGTGGGATCCGTATTCCAGCGGCGATTCGTAGCGCTTGCTGACCGAGAATTTCGACCTCGCGGCGCGGTCTATCGTGTGCCGTTATGGCACGACCAGTTCATTTCGAGATCCACGCCGATGACCCGCAGCGAGCCATCGCGTTCTACACCGACGTCTTTGGCTGGACGGTGAACCAGTATGGAGAACAGCAATACTGGCTGGTCTCGACGGGGCCTACCGAGGAGCCGGGAATCGACGGTGCGATCCTGCCGCGCATGGGTGATCGGCCGGCGGCGGGCGCACCCGTCGTCGGAATGGTCAACACCATGCAGGTCGACGATCTCGACGCCTCGCTCACCAAGGCGTTCGCCCGCGGCGGCGTCCTGGCCCTCGACAAGATGGTGATCCCCGGCGTCGGCACCGTCGCGTATGTGCTCGACAGCGAGGCCAACGTCATCGGAATGTTGCAACCCGAGGCGTGAATCGGTGACATGCAGGC
>JAENVT010000381.1 GCA_016650435.1 Ilumatobacteraceae bacterium | reverse complement strand
CATCGTGCCGCGTGAACAGACCGGTCACGTCACCGGCATCACCCAAATGGGTGGCGAAGGCGCCCAGTGGATCGGCACCGCACCGTTCGTCGAAGACCATCACTTCTTCCAGAACATGGGCGATGGCACGTACTTCCACAGCGGGCAACTTGCCGTCCAGGCAGCCATCGCTTCCGGCACGACGATGACGTTCAAGATTCTGTACAACGCGGCAGTGGCGATGACCGGTGGCCAAGATGCCGCTGGGCTGCGCAGCGTGCCCGAGATGGCGCAGATGCTGATGGCAGAGGGTGTCAAGCACATCACCATCACCACCGACGACCCGGCGAAGTACCGCAGAGTCGATCTGCCGAGCGGTGTCGACGTGGTGCACCGCGACTTGATCGTCGATGCGCAGGAGAAGCTGCGCGTCATCGACGGCGTCACGGTGCACATTCACGACCAGCAGTGCGCCGCAGAAAAGCGCCGCGATCGCAAGCGCGGCATTCTCGCCCCAGCCTCGTTCAGGGTGATGATCGACGAGCGCGTGTGCGAGGCGTGCGGCGATTGCGGCGTGCAGTCCAACTGCCTGTCGCTGCATTCCACCGAGACCGAATTCGGTCGCAAAACGGTCGTCGATCAGGCCAGTTGCAACGTCGATGCAAGTTGCCTGAAGGGTGATTGCCCGGCGTTCATCACAGTCAAACTCGGCTCAGCCAAGAAGGCAAAGCGCGCCTCGGCCGACGGTGGCCCGATTCCCGAACCGAAGGTCGTGGTGCCCAACGACATCGCCATTCGCATGCCTGGAATCGGTGGCACTGGTGTTGTCACGGTCAGCCAGGTGCTGGCCGCCGCTGCACAGATCGCCGGTGTCGATGCCAAGACCGCCGACCAGACCGGGCTGTCGCAGAAGGCTGGCCCGGTTGTGTCGACGGTGACGCTCGGTGATCCGACGCCGGGCCAAATCGGCGTGCTGTTGGCGTTCGATGCGTTGGCATCGTCGACGCCGGGAAACCTCGCCGGCCTCAATCAGGAACACAGCGTTGCGGTCGTCTCCACCAGCATTGCTCCGACCGGCAGGATGATCGGCAAGGTCGCCTCGCACGGCCTCGATCTCGAGCCGCTGCGGGCCGAGCTTTCTCGGCGAACCAACGCGACGCACAACCTGTACGTCGACGCTGCCCACATCGTGACCGCGCTGCTGGGCAACGCAGTGACAGCCAACGTCTTCATGGTCGGCGTTGCATACCAGGCGGGCTTCATCCCGCTGCCCGGCGAGGCCATCGAGCGAGCGATCGAGCTCAACGGAACGGCTGTCGAAATGAACCTGGCGGCGTTTCGTTGGGGTCGACGCTGGACGGTAGATCCCGGCGCAGTCGACAAGGCCGCCGGCGCCAGCATCGCCTACGAACTCGAGCCGTACTCGGTCGACGGGATCGAAGATGCAGTGCTCCGCGAGCTGGTCGAACGCCGAGCCGGCGATCTCGTCGCCTATCAGAACCGGGCGTACGCGGCCCGATACGTCAAGGTGGTCGTCGCGGCCTATCAGGCAGAGCAGAAGGCGGGCGGCGACGGCTCGTTCGCGGCGGTCGTTGCTCGCCAGCTCCATCACGTGATGGCCTACAAGGACGAATACGAAGTGGCCCGTTTGCTGCTCGCCGGTCGCGGCAGGGTTGCCGCTCAATTCGGCGACGACGCCAAGATGACCTGGAACCTCTACCCGCCGATGTTGCGTTCGATGGGTCTCGGCCACAAGCTGCGCTTCGGTGCCTGGTCGGCTCCTGTGCTGGCGACCCTGCGCCGCATGAAGGGCTTGCGCGGCACGGCCCTCGATCCATTCGGGCACTCGAAGGTGCGGCGTACGGAGCGGACGATGGTGAAGGAATACATCAAGCTCGTCGACGAGGCGTCAGCGATGTTGTCGACCGATCCCAGCAAGGCGCTGGAACTCGTTGGCCTCATCGATCAAGTCCGCGGCTACGAGGGCGTGAAGATGGCCAACGTCGAGCGCTACCGCGACGCGCTTGCCGCAGCCCGCCAGGAGTTGGTGCACTAGTCGCCGTGGCTACTGGGCCAACGCGGTTTGCGGCCAGCCGGTATCCGCGACAAACGAGTTGACCCGTTCGACGCACTCGCTGCGGTCGTACATCCCGTAGAGCGCCTGCTTCATGCGCGGCGGGTCGCCGAAGAAGAACAATTCGTAGTGCGACTGTCGTCCACCGAACGCGCTGATCGACATGTCCCACGCCAATCGGAAGAGGGCGACACGCTCTTCGGCCGAGCTCGCCGCGCCTTGCAGGTACTTGGCGATGTCGGCACCGCGTGGACCATCGAAATCTGCCTCCGTCGGGATGGTGATCAGTCCACTGGTGGTGACGAGTTGCATGATCTCGACCAACCGCTTGTACACGCCTGGGTACCAGTTTCGAGCAGCGTCCAACGGTGGTCGTGCAGGTGTCATGACGCCGTATTTGTTCAGCGTTGCTCCTGCCTCGCTGGCGATCTTCAAGCCCTTCATGATCTCGAGAATCATGATGACTTCGGCGACCATGTGTTGCACGTGCGGGGCATCGCCGGAACCGACCATGTCGATCGCTGCTTGAATCACACCGAGGAACGCCTCTGTCTTGGAGATCTTCAGATTGACGACCTGATGGGCCATGTGCAGCACAGCGTCGGTCTCGGCGTAAGCACGGTTGGCCAGGTCGACATCGTTCATCAACAGCACGCGTTCCCACGGCACGAGCACGTCGTCGAAGTACACCATTGCGTCCATCTCGTCGAAGCGTGAACCGAGCGGATGATCACGATGGCTTCGTCCGAGATCGAGCGGTTCGCGGCACTGGAACGAGAGGCCCGGGGTGTTGTTGGGGATGCCGAAGGCCAGCGCGTACGGCTTCATCTCATCGCCGCCTTTGACGACGGTCGAGGGAAAGATGAGGATCTCGTCGCTGATCGGCAGCGTTGCCAACATGCGTGCGCCACGGACGATGATCCCGTCCGACGTTTCTTTGACGACGCCGAGAGCGATGAACGGGTCATTCAGCTCGTACGCCTGCTTGCGCTTGTCGACCTGCGGATTCGTCAGCGCATGTGTCAGCGCCAGGTCGTTTTCGCGGACGTATTCGAAGTAGTTGCGAGCATTGTCGGCGAACTCCGGCCGGCATTGGCCGAAGTACTCAGCAGCGGTTCCGGCACCCATCAGGTTGACGTTGAGGTAGTCAGGCATGCGACCCATGAATCCGAGGCAAGCGTCGGCCCAGACCTTGTTCATCGCCGAGCGTCGTTCCAAGTCTTCGCGAGTGCGCGGCACGATGAAGCTCATCCCAACCCGATCGCCGGTCGACGGCGATGGAAACGTCATCGTGTCGACGAGGTCGGGTCGGTGCTGGAGGTCGTACAGCGCGGCGAGCGAGTGTGCGGCGTTGGCAGTGCGCGGATGCGTCGTTGGATCCTCGACAAGCTCACCTTCGACCCACAAAGCCGGTGGTTGCGAGCGCAACCGCTCGAGCAGTTGCCGTCCGGTTCTTGCTCCCATGGCCGATCTCCTTGCGCATTTGTTCTATAATCGAAATGATGGTTCGAATGTCGAACGACACGGTAGCACCTTCGCAGACCCTCGATCGCGGCCTGGCGTGTCTCGATTTCGTCGCTGCAGCCGATCATCCGGTATCGGTCGAGGCGACGGCGTCGTCACTCGGGCTGCATCGATCGATCGTCTACCGGCTATTGCGCACTCTCGAGGGTCGACGCCTCATCGAACGCAATGCCGATGGCGACTATCTGGCCGGGCCGTACTTGGCCGTGCTCAGTCGTTCGGTCCGTCGCTCACTGCGTGCCGCGGCCGCATCCGTTCTGGCCAACATCGCCGAGGACCTGCAGATGACCGCGTTTCTTGTTGTCGCCGATGGTGACGAGGCGGTCACCATCGACAGCGTCGAACCCAGTTCGTTGAACGCTCACGTCGCGTATCGGCCGGGCACCCGGCATCCACTCGACCGCGGCGCACCCGGGCTGGCGCTGCTCGCCGGACGACAGCCGATACCCGGCGAACGTGCCGACATCGATCGAGCGCGCCAACTCGGTTGGGCACAGAGCGAGGCCGAGGTCATTGCCGGCATGGCCTCCATCGCGGTGCCGATCGCCGATCAGGGTGCCATCGCTGTCCTCTGGCTCGCCGGAAACCCGGTCAGCACGACCGACGTGGCCGCCCGCCTCACCGCCGCAGCCGCCGAAATCCGCCGCCGCTTGTAGTCAGTTGCCTCGCACGGGTCGGAATGACTCGACGCGACTCACGTGTGAGTCGGATGTCGCGCTCACGGGCCACCCTCGACACACGTGTGAGCCAGTGCGACCGAGGGCGAGTTTCGTCACGGACGATTCGGAAGGACTTGACGTGGCTCACGTGTGAGTCGGATGTCGCACTCACGGATCACCTTCGACACACATGTGAGCCGGTGCGACCGAGATGGCCTAGTTGACGCCCCAGCCGCCGTCGACGCGGAGGAGTTGGCCGGTGATGTGCTTCGACTCGTCGCTGCACAAGAACAGCGCGGCTTGGGCGTGATCGTCGGCCGACAGCGGACCGCCACCGGAGACTGGCATGCGCACCTTGACGATGTCGAGGGTGTCGGGGTCCGAGGCCGCGCGCTTCGACATCGGGGTGATGGTGAGCGCAGGGAGGATTGCATTGAAGCGGATGCCTGCTGCGCCGTACTGGCAGGCGCCGTTGAGCGTGAGGGAGTTGATTCCGCCCTTGGCCGCTGCGTACGCCAACGTGTTGAACGCTCCAGCTACGGGGTTGGTCGCCGCGACCGACGAGACGTAGACGATCGATCCGCCGCTCGGTTGGTCGAGCATGATCTTCACGGCCTCACGTGAACTGAGGAACGCCGTATTGAGGTTCAACGCAACCGTCGTGTTCCACGCCTCCAGCGAGGTCGAATGCAACGGCCCATCCCCGAACGGCCGGCCACTGCCGCCGGCACACGCCAACAAGGCATCGAGGCGGCCATAGGTCTCGACGCATTGGGCGAATGCCTGCTCGGTCGATTCCTCGTCAGTCAGATCGGCTGCGACCCAGGTAACACTGGGTCCGATCTTTTCGGCCAGCGCGAGACAATCGTCCTCGCGCAGGGCGACGACGAACAGTTGCGCACCCTCGGCGGCGAATCGTTCTGCCGCGGCCTCGGCAATGCCCGTCGCCCCGGTGATCCCGCACACCTTGCCGGCAAGACGACCGTTGGCGTGTGGCTCGGTCATGACTTGCAGGCCTCCATCGCGATCTCGATGAACTGTTGTACCGATTTGGAATGGTCGTCGACGCGCCAGGCCAGGTGGAATTCGTCGAATCGTTCGACGGGCTGCAGCGGGCGGATGACCACGCCGTCGCGCGCCACACGTGCAGCCTGCCAAGCATTCAGCCAGCCGATTCCGGAACCAACGGCAACCATGTCGAGCATCCGCTCCACCTGGGTCGCCGGATGCATCACCCACGCCGGCCTCACGTCCAGCGCAGCGCAATACGCCACTGTCGAGTCATGGTAGGTCGGTGCGTCCTCGCGCTCG
Source organism: Ilumatobacteraceae bacterium (assembly GCA_016650435.1). The sequence continues at coordinate 6,997 of JAENVT010000381.1, read as the reverse complement.
ACCAGCAGCACCGGCTGCCCCTCGAGGTCGTGTGCATAGACGACCTCGTGTTGAGCCAGCGGATGATTGTGGGGGATCGCGATGTGATCGAATGGCACCCGCGCCAGAGACTGCGACGCCAGCCTGTCGGGGTAGGGAACCGGAGGATGAACCAGCCCCACCGTCAGTCGCCCATCGCGGAGATCTTTGAAGATGCGCAGCGAGGTGAACGCCGACGGGCGAACCGCGATCTGTGGATGGATGTCGTGGAATATTCGTGCGGCCGCCAACGCAGCGTGCTCACTGCCGTGGCAGTACCCGAGCGTCAGCGGTTGGTTGGTCGAATCGGCGGCGCGTCGCAGTGTGTCGGCGAGTCCGGTGAACCGGTCGACGGCGCGGAGCGCAGATCGGGCTTCGTGCAACAACCGAGCCCCGGCCGGTGTGAGGTGCACCTGCCTGGTCGACCGCTCGAACAGTTGCACGCCCAGCTCGGCCTCGAGCTCGCGTATTCGCTGCGAGAGCGGAGGTGTGGTCATATGCAGTCGAGCGGCGGCGCGACCGAAGTGCTCCTCCTCGGCGACTGTGACGAAGTAGGTCAGCCGACGAAGGTCCATCGTCGGCGACCGTAGCACCGGGAGCAGCCAATCATGACCCGTTGAGACACAATCCGTGTCGTAGTGGGTCGTGGACTTCGCGGAAGGCGATGGGACAATCGTCGAAATGAAGATGATGTGGTTTCATCTGATGCCATATCCCAACCTGCCCGACGACTTCAATACGAAGCACCGCAGTGTGTGGGTCGACATCGATCCGTCCTTGTTCGACCGCGACGTGATGGCCGAGACGTACGACACCTACATCAATCAGCTCGTCTACGCCGAGGACTGCGGGTTCGACGGGATCTGCGTCAACGAGCATCACAACAACGGCTATGGATTGATGCCGTCGCCCAACCTCATCGCCGCCATCCTTGCCAACCGTACGTCTCAGGCCGCGATCACCGTGCTGGGTAACTCGGTCGCTCTCTACAACCCGCCGCTGCGCGTCGCCGAGGAATTCGCGATGCTCGATCTGTTCTCACGCGGCAGGTTGATCGCCGGCTTCCCGGTTGGCACGGCAATGGATACCACTCACTCGTACGGCATGAACCCGGGCACGCTTCGGCCGCGCTACTACGAGGGCATCGAGCTGATCATGAAGGCCTGGCAATCGACCGAGCCGTTTGCGTTCAACGGTCGCTTCAACCAGCAGCGGTACGTCAATCCGGTGCCGCGTCCGTGGCAACAACCGCACCCACCGGTGTGGATTCCAGGCGGAGGTTCCGTTGAGACGTGGGACTTCTGCGCGGAGAACGACTTCGTCTACGGCGCCCTCACGTACTACGGCTACAAGATGGTGCGCGAGACGGTCAGTGGCTATTGGAACCGGGTCGAGGCGCACGGCCGAGACGACAACCCACATCGACTGGCAGTCACGCAATTCATCGGTGTCGCCGATACCGATGCCGAGGCGTACAAGCTCTACCGAGAGCCGGCTGAGTACTTCTTCAACCGTTCGCTACACGTGTACCCCGGCTTCACCGATGCGCCCGGGTACGTCACGGAGGGATCGGTGCGCGCTCGCTACAAGTCGCAACTGCGACAGGTCGCGCGCAACAAGCAGGCCAAGCACGATCTGACGTGGGACGAGATGGTCGACAACGGATACGTCGTGATCGGCGGTCCCGACACGGTGCGCGAGCAGCTCGAGCATGCATCCCGCGAGCTTCGCATTGGTCACCTGTGCGCCATGTTGCAATTCGGAAATATGAACGACGAGCTGACTCGCTATAACACCAACATGTTCGGCGAGAAGGTTGCTCCGGGATTGAAGACGTTGTTCTCCGAGTACGACGATCCGTGGTGGCCCGAGAATGCCCGCTGATCGAATGACGAACCGTCTTGTGTATTTGTCCGGCATTGCCGGTCACGCCGAGCTGTCGCCGGCGATGCGCGCGGTCGAGGAAGCTGGTTGGGAAGTCATCGTTCCTTCGGTGCCCGGCTTCGATGGCGTTGCAGGGTTCCAACCTCGCGACGAGTACCTCGATTGGCTCACGACGTACTGGGACTCGATCGACGCGACTGGCGCCGCGACCGGCGCCGCGCCATGTCCGATCGTGGGTGCGTCGGTTGGCGGGATGTTCGCAGCCGAGCTCGCTGCATTGCGTCCCGAGATCGTCACCGGCATCGCATTGCTGGCACCGTTCGGTATCGCCGACGCATCCAATCCCGGGTTCAACATCTACGGCACTCCGGCCAGCGAGCGCATGGCGCACCTGTTTGCAAAGGAAGTACCTGACGCATTTGCCAGACGCTTCGCGCACCTCGGCGCGGAAGAGGCGCCGGTTGCCAGCTACCTCAGTGACGTTGCCGCGGCCAACATCTTGTGGCCGCTGGGCGATCGAGGCACCGCCAAGCGACTACATCGCATCACGGCGCCTCGCCTCACGATGTGGGGCGATCTCGACGAGGTCAATCCGGTCACCAACGCAGCGTCGTGGGGTGGCGCCCAGGTCATCGCCGGCGCAGGTCATCTCCTCGAATGGGACGCCCCCCAGCAGGTCTCGACAGCCCTCCTCGACTTCCTCAACTCGCTCGGTCGATGATGTCACGGACCGCTTCGACGTATCTCTCGCGGGAGCCGGGGAACGAATGAATTCCGTGAGGCGCGCCTTCGATCAATCTGATGTCGATCTCGGGATTGACGTCGTGTTGGCGCGCCGCGTGTTCGGGGAACAGCGCCGGGCCCATGTGCGGGTCGGCCTGAAGAATGATCATTGGCTTGGTGATGCGCGCGTCGGGGTCGTATCCACTCAGCGCGCCGCCGTGGATCGCAGGCAACCACACATCAGGGTCGCCGAGCATCAACGAGTCGACGCGACTCTGCAAGGCGCGAGCGCTCATGTGATCGCCGGCGCGTCCCCAGGGCATCACAGCATCGGCGACCATCGACTCGTAGAACTCACGTGGTTTGTTCTCGGCTTGCGCTGCACGCATATTGGCCTCGAGGATGGGAAAGACGCCGGCCATGATGCTCTGCTCGAACAGGCTCTGGTCGCAGAAGTACAACGGGGGGTCCTCGCACAACGCCGACCGAACGAGGTCAGGTCGCGTTGCCGTAATGTGGTGCGTGATCACCCCACCCAGCGAATGACCGATGAGCACAACGGGCTTGGTGATGACTTCCTCGATGAAGGCGATCACGTCTTCCGTATAAAACGGAACCGAGTATGTACCCGGTGCGCGGTCGCTGCGACCGTGCCCGCGAAGATCGAGACGGAATACATCAGCACTGGCTCCGAGGTCGTCGACGACCTCGTCGTAGCCGCTGGAAATTCCCGACAAACCGTGCAGCAGAAGCACCGCGACTGCACGCGACGAACCGTCGCGCGTCCACGCAAAAGCCATGTTCCGATGGTTGAAACGCATGACGCCTCCGATAGTTGTTCGCCGAAATTCTATGCACTATGGTGCCCATCGTCACAGGAGGTGTTCGCCGTCGCAACGGGGCAAGGCGAAACCAACACGTGGCATCTCATCCACACAAGGGGGAATTCATGGCTCGCCGATTCATGGCAGCCGCGGCCGTAGGAGCAATGCTCCTCGTAGCTTGCGGATCCGACAACAAGACCAGCAGCAGTGCCGCGCCGGCAAGTGCCGCGCCGGTTTCTGCTGCGCCGGCCGACACAACGGGAGCGGCGGAAACCACTGCTGCGCCGTCTGACACGTCGGGCTCCGTCGAGACTACAGCTGCGCCATCCGATACGACAGCGCCCGACGACTCGGCTGGTCTCGTTGGCGACAAGCCGGCAACGGCTGGACCCGATTGCGGACTCGGCAATGGCCAAAAGGCAACCGGCGCTCCGATCAAGCTCGGCAACGTCACCACGTCGGTGCCAGGCATCGACTTCACGACAGGCCCGGCGATGATGAAGGCCTACTTCGATTGCGTCAACGACAACGGTGGCATCAACGGTCGCCCGGTCCAGATGCTCGAAGAGAACGACAACCTCAAGCCAGAAGATGCCGCGGCTGCAGCTCGCAAGCTGATCGAGACCGACAAGGTCGTCGCCATGATCGGCGGCTTCAGCATCATCGACTGCCCGGTCAACGCTGACTACTACAAGCAACAGGGCTACTTCGTCATCGTTGCCGGCGTGCCGGCCGAATGCTTCAGCTCACCGAACATTGCTGCAGCCAACATGGGTCCCGGGTACAGCGCTTTGGGTGCCGCTCAGATCGTGGTCGAAAAGGGTGCGAAGGGCACGATGGTCACGATGACCAACAAGACCGCGACATCGGACTACAACAACTCGCTGGCCGGTCTGTACGCCCAGTCCAAAGGTCTGAAGTGGATCGACATCCAGATCCCGCCGCCAATCGAAGACGCCGACGGTGCGGTGCAAGACGCGGTGGCCAAGGCCGGCGAGGGTGGGGCGATCGTGTTGAACTACACGCCACCGGAAGGCCTCAAGATCCTGAAAGCAGCCGAAAAGTTGGGCTTGATCGACAAGGTCATCTGGGGCTCGTCGACACCGCTGAACGACAACTCCGTTGCCGCAGCACTTGGCGCGGCGTGGGCCAACAAGCTCAACGTCAACGCCGAGCTCAGCCTGCTCGACGATCCGCGCCCGGAGATGGAGCTGTACCGCACGGTTTCGGCGAAGTACAACCCCGACGCACCGTTGGGCAGCTTCCAGCAGATGGGCTTCATGATCGGGCGAATCATCGTCAAGACCCTCATGGATATGCCAGCGGCCGACGTCGACGATCCGGTGAAGGTCAACGCAGCCATCAAGGGCATCAACAACTTCGACACGCACATCGTCTGCAAGCCGTGGTACTTCGGTGCTCTGCCCGCCGGCAACGTGCCGAACAACTTCGACTACAACGTGGTTCCGAGTGACGCCGGCACGATGGTGCTCGACAAGGATTGTTTCTCGATCGCCGAGGTCGAGCCGATCCTCACCGCGGTTCGTGCGGCAGAGAAGGATCAGAAACTCAACGTCGGCTGATAGGACACATCCGGACTTTCAACGACACGTAAGGAATCGACCTCGATATGCCAGGTCTTGGTGAATTGTGGCCCTACATCGTGTCGGGCCTGGCCTTCGGGGCCATGTATGCGGTGACCGGTACAGGACTTGTGGTTCTGTACCGGACCACCGGTGTGGTCAACATCGCATTCGGCGCGATCGGGTGTATGGGGGCTCACGTCGCTTGGTCGCTGCTCGGTGGCAGTCTCAGCAAACCCGGGCCGCACGGCGTCGGGTGGCGGATCCTGGCGTACCCGGCACTTGTCGCGGTCTGCGCAGGGATCACCCTGCTGTACGGCATGTGGCTCGCTCCAAAACTTGCTCGCCGCGATCCGCTCGTGAAATCACTGGGGACAGTTGGCGTCGCTCTGTTCCTCCTCGGCATCATGAAGGAGCGCTGGGACACCTCCAAGCCTCGCCAACTCGTGCTGCCGACCAAGCTGTACCGGGTGTTCGGGGCGGTGGTGTCGTCCACTCAAATCATCGCGCTGGCTTTCGCCGTCCTGGTCGTCGTGGTGGTCAGCGTGTTCTTGAAGAAAACAGCGACCGGCACCGCGATGCGAGCAATCGCCAACGACCGCGACGTGTCGTCGTTGCTCGGCGTGCCCGTTCGCCGGGTCGAGGCACTGGCCTGGCTCGGCTCCGGCGTGATCTGCGGGTGCGTGTTCTTGATGCTCCCGTCGTTCTTCAACAGCATCGACCAAGGAACGCTGACCTGGTTCGTGATCGGAGCCCTGGGTGGGGCGATCGTCGGCCAGTTCCGATCACTACCGATCACGTTTTTCGCCAGCCTCGTCATCGGCGTGATCCAGTCAACGCTGACCCCATTCGACAGCAACTTCCAATTCCTGCATGACTTTCAAAGTACGACACCGTTCGTGATCTCCGTCGTGGCAATCTTGTGGATCAGCCGCAAGCGCACCGTTGTACTGTCGGGCAGGGAGATGCGATGACAACCGTTGCCACTTCTGCTCCGGCCGCAGCGACCACAGCGCCTCAGCCGTCGGCCTTGGCCCGGGTGATGTCGAACCGCATGTTCGAGCCCGTCGTCGTTGTCATCGTCCTGGGACTCGCCCTGTTCGCCATTCCGGGTTTCTTCGACTCGTTCTGGGTCGCCAACTTCACCCAAATGGCGGTGTACTCGATCGTTGCTGCCAGTGCCGGACTCCTGTATGGGCGGGTTGGCCTGGTCTCGCTCGGCCAGGTCGCGTCGTACGGCATCGGCTGCTGGGTGACCATGCGCTTGGCGTTCGCCACCACCTTGCCATTTCCCGTGCTCCTGATCTTGGGCGGTCTCGTCGCCTCGGTCATTGGCGTGTTGATCGGCCTGCCGGCGTTGCGGGTCAGCGGGCTGTATCTCGCCCTGGTCACACTGATGCTGGCGGCCGGGATGGAGATCGTGCTCGGACAGATCAAGTTCCCCAACGGTGGCAGCGGTTTCAAGGGGGTTGTCAAGACGCTCAGTGACATCAGGCCAACCCGTCGCCCATCGTGGGCGCTCACCGATACGGGTTACTACCGGTTCGTGGTGGCCGGCGCGTTCGTGATGTTCATGCTGGCCTCGTACGTGCTGTCGCGCAAGCCGGGGCGGGCGTGGGCATCGATTCGCCAGAGCGAGGCAGCAGCGTTGGCTGCGGGAATCGACGTCACTCGCTACAAGATCTGGGCGTTCGCGCTCGCTGCGTTCATGGCCGGCGTCGCCGGCGGCCTGTATGCAGGCACGGTCCCGAAGGGCATGAGCATCGACGCCTTCAACCGCCAGTCGGCGATCTTCTTGATCGCAGTCGTCATCATGGGCGGCATCTACAGCTTGTGGGGCGGCCTGCTCGGTGCGTTCTTCGCCACGTGCCTGTTGAAGTTCTTGACACAGAACGTCATCGGACACCAGTTCTGGACACGGTTCGCTCTCTCGTTGTTCGGCTTCGGACTGCTCGCCAACCTCAT
>JAENVT010000380.1 GCA_016650435.1 Ilumatobacteraceae bacterium | reverse complement strand
CGAATCCCAGATGTCGTACACCATGAGGTGATCTTCGGGCCCGAACGTGGAGTGGTGGCTTCGGCCCTTGGGCTTGGCGGATCCTGCAGCCTCGAGCCGGGTCATGACCTCGTCGTACTGCGTCGCAGACATTGCCGCGGGGTGGAGAAGTAGATCGCTATTGCCATGAGGCTGTATAGCACAGCCTGGTCGAGCTAAGCCGTTGCGCGGCTGACGCTAACTTCGGGCGACGTCCGGATGGTCTGCAACACGACGCAGTACCGCTCGGTGAGTCGGATCAGCGTGTCGAGCTGTTCCTCCGTGCCGTCAGTGTCGAGCTCGAACCGCAACCGAATCGCGGCGAAGCCCACGGGCGCGTCCCTCGCGACCGAGAGCGTCCCGCGAAAGTCGAGGTCGCCCTCCGCGAAAACGCGACCGGCACGAATCGGCACATCGAGCGACGTTGCGACCGCACGCAGCGTGACCCCTGCGCACGCCACGAGCGCCTCCAAGAGCATGTCTCCTGAACACAACGACACCCCATCACCACCCGTAGCCGGATGAAGCCCGGCCTGCACGATCGCCCGTCCGGTCGAGACCGAGCACGTCACGCCCTCGCCGAGGTTCCCCGATGCACGGAGGGTCACCAATGCCGCGCTCGGCTCGTCGCGGTAGCGCTGCTTCAAAGGCTCCTGGATGGCCCGCAAGGCCTCACGATCGCTCATCCGGCCATTGTCGCATGGACACGACGGTGGACGTGTCCCTGCCGTTCTCCGCTGCAGGTCTTCAGCAAGCGCGGCGAGGACGGTAGCCTCAGGTGACGTCGGCGGGATCTCAATGCGGTTATGAGGAGTGCGTCATGTCCTATGCAGTGGATTTCCATACCGTCTCGACCGTCGGTCTCGAGTCGTCGCCAGTGGCGACTGCGCTGGCCGGCTTGAGAGCCAATGAGGCTCGCTACTTCAAGAACAAGTACGACCATGTCTTCACGGTGGAGCCGGCGAGCAAGGCCAAGAACGCCGTTGAGTGGGTGCACCGCATCCTCAAGGAGGACCGCGACATCGTCATCTCGTCTCGGCCTCTCGAGGCGACGATGTTCGAGGTCGAAGGCCTCCGGATCGCGTACGTGTTCTACGAGAGCGGTCTCTCGGTCAATGTGATGTACGGCGTCGACGAGTCCAAGAAGCGGGCCGTCGGATTCAAGCTCTCCGTCGGGATGGACGTCCCCGAAGAGCTCGCCTCGCGGTTCAAGTTCGCAACCCAGAAGTCGAAGCTGGCCGGCACCATTCGCGGGTCGTACTTCGTGATCAAGGGCCAGTACTGAGCCGCGTCTGGTCCGTGACGGCGTGACGAGGGTGGCTAGCACGACTTGAGGGCGGCGGCTACCCCCCTTGGCCGGATCCAAGCGATGAGTGACACTTCGGGTGACGGCGGGCGTGCGCCCATCGCCGGAGGTGCAGGTTGATGTGAGCGGGGCAAGGAGACACGGGCTCTCGTCGATAGCAGACATATGGCAAGTTGCGTCGTTCCGGTTCCGTTCCTCGCTACGCCGCGAGCTCGGCAGCTACGTCGGCTTGATCGTGCTCATTGCATTGATCGGTGGAGTCGCCATGGCCGCGGTGGCCGCAGCGCGGCGCACGCAGTCCTCCTACCCCACGTTCATGAGAAGTACCAACCCGTCCGATCTCACCATCTCGTACTTCGACGGCGCTGCGCCCCCCGAGTTGACCGCTGGAATTGAGAACCTGCCGCACGTGAGTCGGATTGCCGGCATGGTGGCTCTCGCGGGGCTGCCGCTCGGCTCGGACGGTGCTCCGCGAGTGAAGGTGATCCCTGACATCAATGCATTCGCCAGCGATGACGGTCTGATGTCACGGATGGATCGCCCCACGATCGTGAGCGGTCGGATGGCCGACCCGACAAAGGTTGACGAGATGGTGATGACAGTCGCGGCGGCGAATGTGGTGGGGATCAAACTCGGAGAGACGATTCCGTTCGGCTTCTACGCATCGGATCAAGTCGCGTCATCTCTCTTTGGTTCGGCGGGCTTGGCGCCCAAGTTGCGAATCCAGGCGAAGTTGGTTGGCATCGTGGTGATCAACAACCAGGTCGTCCAAGACGACGTCGATCGCTTTCCGACCACCGTCCTGTTCACGCCGGCGCTCGCCCACGAAGCCGCAGGTTGCGTCTTGAACACGATCTTCGGGCTCCAGCTCGACCACGGCGCGAGCGACGTCGCCGATACGCGGCAAGCGTTCATCGACGCGCTCCCGGGACCAGCCAACTACGACTTCCACATCACGGCCCGCATCGAGGCTCAGGTGGAGCGTACGTTGAAGCCAGAAGCGGTTGCCCTCGCTTTGTTCGGGGTGATCGCGGCAATCGTTGCCCTCCTCGTTGCCGTGCAGGCAATCTCGCGCCGACTTCAATCGCAGGCCAACGACAGACTCGTCCTCAGGGCTCTCGGCGCAGGACCGGTCATGGTCGTCGGCGATGGTCTGGTCGGAGTGATGATCGCTGTTGTGGTCGGTTCGCTGGTTGCCGCGGTAACGGCTGTGGGGCTGTCCCAGCTCGCACCGCTAGGCCCGGTGCGCAAGGTCTACCCGTCCGCAGGCGTCGCCTTCGATTGGACGGTGTTGTCCATCGGTCTTGCGGCGTTGATCGTCGCGCTCTGGTTGAGCGCCGTGCTGCTCGCATACTGGAACCGGCCGCAACAGAGCAGACAAGCGGAGCGGTCTGCGACGCGAAGCTCTCGCCTCGACCGAGTGTTCTCGTGGGGCGGGCTTCCGCCTTCCGGCGTCGTCGGGCTGCGCTTCGCGATCCAGCCGGACCGGCGGCGAGGCGGACCGCCGACTCGTACGACATTGGTGAGCTTTGTCTTGGCCACCCTTCTCATTGTCGCCACGCTCACCTTCGGAAGTGGTCTGCACACGCTGCTGTCGCGTCCGCCGCTTTTCGGATGGAATTGGAACTACGTGCTGTTCCCCACAGGTCGCGTCCCGCCGCAAGCTGGAACGCTCTTGAGCGCCGACCCGAACGTTGAGTCGTGGTCGGGTGTCGGTGTTGCCAGCATCGACATCGATGGTCAGAGCGTCCCCGCGCTTCTCGCCAAGCCCAGCGCTCAGCCATCGCCACCCGTTCTAACGGGGCACGGCTTGGCAGCCGACAACCAAATCGTCCTGGGTGTCACGACATTGGCTCAGCTCCACAAGAAGGTGGGCGATTTCGTCGAGGTGTCGTACGGGACCCCTCGCCAGGCACCGTTCTATGTGCCACCGACGAAGGTCGTGATCGTCGGTACGGCCACGATGCCGGCCCTCGGCTGGCCGAGCCTCAACGCAGAGCACACATCAATGGGCACTGGCGCATACCTGTCCGCCGGACTCGAACCCGACGCGCTGAAGCAAGCTCAGCTGAGCGCAGACCCAACACAGAATGGACCAGATCTCGTTCTCGTACGTTTGCACCGAACCGTCAGCGCGGCACAGGGAGCTGCCGACATCGAGCGCATCGTCGGTGCCGCCAACGCGGCGCTCGCCAACGACCCTCAGGGAAGCTCAGGTAACACTGTTCGAGCACTCGGCGTCCAACACCCAGCAGAGATCGTCAACTACCGGACCATCGGTGCAACGCCCCTCATCCTCGCCAGCGCTCTCGCACTCGGCGCGCTGGTCGCGCTCTGCCTGGCTCTTGTCGCCTCGGTTCGTCGACGCAGAAGGGACCTAGCGCTCTTGAAGGTGATCGGCTTCACGAACGCGCAATTGTTCGCCGCGGTCGCGTGGCAGGCTTCTGTTGCGGCAATCGGGGGAATCGTCGTGGGCTTGCCGCTGGGCATCGTCGTCGGTCGACAGCTCTGGATCCGGTTCGCTCGAAGCATCGCCGCAGTGGGTCAGTCGACGGTGCCTATCCTGGCCGTGACACTCGTGGCGGTCGGAGCTCTGATCTTCTCGAACCTGGTCGCAGCCCTGCCCGGCCGAAGAGCTGCGCGCACCAAGACGGCGATCCTGCTTCGCGAGGAATGACCAGGTTCCGTCGCGTATCGCTTCGATTGTCCACGACCTGACTGAGCGAGACGGCATTGGGTAATCACGAGCCGTGCGTCAGAGATCGTCGGGTGCGAACGGTAACGGCACCATCACACGACCGGTCGGGCTGAGCGTGACGACAGCGTGGAACGACCGCTCGTCACTCACGTCAGCCGGCCGGTGATCGCCGCAGTAACCACGCGACGCAGCTGCTCCGCGCTTGGGGAACCGGCGTGGCCATGGCCGGTCTGGTACATCCGGCAGGACAACCCGATCGGTTCGTCACCGGCGGCGAACACGTCGCGCCCGTCGATCAATACCGTCGGCGATCCACGGAACTGCAGCCGTTGAGCATCCTCGTCTGTTTCGACGTGGCAGCGATCGAAGTCGAAGCCGAGTTCGACGGCCAGCGCCTCCAGGTTGTCGTTGGTGGTCTGCCAGTTCGGGCAGCCGTCAAAGAACAACAACGTCACCATCACGGTCGATTCTCCGCTGGTCGTCAGTGGGAATGGGCGTGGTCGAGGGCAGCTTTCTCGTCGGCGCTGGGGCCGGAGTGGCCGAACGGGAACACCCATCGGAACACGCTCAGCACCGGCTTCTTGCACCAGCAATCGGAGCTGCAACCACATACCGACCTGCCCTGCTTCTCCGACACCCGACGGATCAGCGCAGCGAGCAGATACACCGACAGCAGCGGAACCAGCACACGTCTCATAGGGGCCAAGAATACTCTCGGCGCGCCACCGCATCGACGGCATGAGGGAGGCGGACGGAGAAGGCCGGGTTGGTTAGATACCCTGGGGGGGTATAGTGCACCGCATGGCACACGGCACTGAACCCCACGCCGACGTCTCACCGGCGATGACATCGCACGATCACGGTCACTCAGTTCGCGCACATGGACACACCCACAAGTCGCAAGATCGACACGCGGGTCATGAGATGCACGGCGGGCACGACAAGCACGCCGGCCATGACCCTGAGGTTTTTCGTCGCCGGTTCTGGTTGACGCTGCTGGTCTCGGTGCCGGTGGTCGTCACGAGCGGGATGATCATGGGTTGGTTCGGGTACCACCTCAACGGGGTGGCCTGGGTCGGCCCGGTGCTGGGCACGTTCGTGTATGTCTGGGGCGGTTGGCCGTTCTTGACAGGCGCCATGTCGGAGGTCCGCGATCGCGCTCCGGGAATGATGTTGTTGATTGCGATGGCCATCACGGTCGCATGGTCGTCGTCGATGTTGTCGAGCCTCGGATGGTTCGATCTGGAGTTCTGGTGGGAACTGGCAGCCCTGGTCACGATCATGTTGCTCGGGCACTGGCAGGAAATGAAAGCGATCGGCCAAGCCCGCGGCGCGCTCGCCGCGCTCGCCGAGCTCATCCCTGACGAAGCCGAACTCGTTGAAGATGGACAGACCCGGACGGTATCCATCTCGGATCTCCAAGTAGGGCATGTGGTCCTGGTAAGAGCCGGTGGGCGAGTGCCGGCTGATGGCGTGATCGAATCCGGCGAGGCGGAGTTCGACGAATCGATGATCACGGGCGAGTCGCGATCTGTGGCAAAGAGCCCGGGCGATAAGGTTGTGGCCGGCACCGTGTCGACGGACTCGTCGATCAGAGTGCGAGTTACAGCGGTCGGCGACGACACAGCGCTGGCGGGCATCCAACGGCTCGTTGCTGAAGCACAGGCCTCGAACAGCCGCGCCCAGGTGCTCGCCGACCGATTCGCCGCTTGGCTGTTCTACATCGCTACCGCCTCAGCGGTGATCACCTTCCTCGCCTGGTCGCTGGCCGGCGACACCAAACAAGCGGTGACCAGCACGGTCACTGTGTTGGTGATCGCGTGCCCGCATGCGCTCGGCCTGGCGATCCCGCTCGTCATTTCCCTCTCTACTGCGGTTGCGGCTCGCAACGGGATCCTGGTGAAGGATCGGCTTGCGCTTGAACGGATGCGGACAATCACTGCTGTCCTGTTCGACAAGACCGGCACCCTCACTGAGGGCCGCCACGTCGTCACCGGTGTCGCCGGTGCAGGCGTCGCTCCAGACGAGGTCCTGCGTCTCGCCGGTGGCGTCGAGTTGGACAGCGAACATCCTCTAGCTCGAGCGATCGTGACCGCAGCCAAAGAACACGGCGGGCCCGCACAGGCCACGGACTTCAAGGCGCTCATTGGACGAGGCGTCGAAGCCCGCATCGATGGACATCGCTACGCCGTCGGTGGACCCGTGTTGCTCCGCGAACGAAACCTCACTACCCCCGAGTCGATTCGCACTGAGATCGACAGCTGGACGGGACGCGGCGCCGCAGTCCTGCATCTAATCCGCGACGACCAGATCGTCGGCGCCCTAGCCCTCGAGGACAAGATCCGCCCCGAAGCGCGCCAAGCGGTCGTCGATCTCCACGCGATCGGTATCGAGCGTGTCGTGATGATCACTGGCGACGCACAACAAGTAGCCGACGCTGTCGCAACCGAACTTCGCATCGACGAGGTGTTCGCCGAAGTGTTGCCAGAGGACAAGCAGCACAAGGTCGGCGAGCTCCAGTCGCGCGGCTACAAGGTTGCGATGGTCGGCGACGGTGTCAACGATGCACCCGCGCTCGCCCGCGCCGATGTCGGGCTTGCAATCGGAGCTGGCACGGATGTGGCGATGGAGTCCGCCGGAGTTGTGCTCGCCGGCAACGACCCGCGCTCGGTCACTGGAGTCATCCGGCTGTCGAAGGCGTCGTATCGCAAGATGCGCCAGAACCTCGCCTGGGCCGCTGGGTACAACATCGTCGCAATCCCGCTCGCCGCCGGAGCGCTGTCGTGGGCCGGCATCACTCTCGCCCCCGCGATTGGCGCGGTCATGATGAGCTTGTCGACCATCGTCGTCGCGCTCAACGCACAACTCCTACGACGAGTCGAACTGAGCCCGCAACGGGACTAACGGCCGGCATCGACCGATTAGGCGATGACGTCAGTGAATGTGGCGATGGTGGATGTCAGGGAGATGCTCGTGCTCGTGACTCACGGCGAGGTGACGGTGCTGCGTCCCGGAGAGAACCTCGATCGCCTCAGATCGATGGTGAGGATCACTCGGATCGATCGGGTGCGCGTGCTCCATGGGTTCGTGGCGGTGGAAGTGCCCGTGGTGGCTGGTTGCGACCAGGACCACGCCGACGAGTGAGACCGTGAAGGCAACCACCGTCGTCGACGTCAGCCGGTCGCCGTTGACGGGCCATGCGAGTAGCGCTCCGATGAAAGGCGCAAGGGCGAAGATGACTTGACCGCGTGCTGCACCGACCAGTCGGGCCCCGGTGATCCACATCGTGATCGACAGGCCATAGCCGACCGCTCCAATGGCCAGCGCGGCGAACACGAACCGTGCAACGGGTGCCCCATCGAGGACGAGGCCCAAGACGAGGTTGACCGATCCAGCGACCACGCCTTTGGCAAGGGTGATCTGCGAAGGGGTGTAGCTGTCAAGGCTGGCGGTGATGGCGTTGTCGATCCCCCAACAAACGCAAGTTGCCGCGACAAGCACTGCGCCGACCGCGACGCCTGCGTCCGAGGCACCAGCAAGGATGACGCCACCGAGCACAACGATGACGATGCCCAACCCAGCGCGGCGACCGATCTGTTCCTGTAGGAACACGCGGGCGATGACCGCTGTCGCGACGAGCTCGAGGTTCAAGAACAACGACACCGTTCCTGCGGGAGTTCGGTCGAGCGCGAGGACGAGCAAGACTGGCGCTAGACCGCCACCAAATGCGACAGCGATCATTAGGCGTGATCGCTGCCGAAGGGAAGCGGTCGATCGCTGTTCGCGAAGCGCGAACGGGGCGACTGCGGCCGCAGCACCGAGGTAGAGCAGACCGGCGAGGGTTACTGCGCCGACGTGATCGACAACCAGTTTGGTTGCCGGTGTGGCCGCGCCGAACAGCATGGCGGAAAGAGCGCACCACGCCCATCCGTTCCGCTGTGTCGCGTGTCGGCTGGTTTCCTCCACGCAGTCAAATCTAGGCCACAGAGCGGCTCAAGGAGCCGACGATGGACCAAGCGCGATCAGCCACTGGGACGTCTGCCGCGGAATAGCGAGCGGCGTAAGAGACCATCTTCGACGGCGTGCAGCTGCATACGCCGGTCGTGCTGGCGGCTCTCGAACTCGGGTTCGCCGTAGATCTTGATCAAGGCGTCCCGGTGATCGTCCCATTGATCGATCCACTCGTTGGCGACGGCGCGAAACTCTTCCGTGCCGTCTATTTCGGTGACATCAATGAAGCCCGCTCGTCGCAGCAACTCCACCGGCGTATCCTTCGACGCCACCGCCCATGGTCCTGACCGGTGTGCACGTGCCCGAGCGCGCCGATCGAGCCCCGGGGCTGTGTAGATCGTGTGGAACGCGGTCCGACCTCCTGGTCCCAGCAGCAAGCGGGAGGCCCTCAACACGGAGAGCTTTGGCCGCAGTCAACACAGCACATCAGTGTGAACCACAGCGTCGAATGTCTCCACACGGAACGGGGCGTCACGCGCACTCGCGTTGACCGGCCACGTCCGATCATCGAGACCCTCGCGTTGGCCGCGCTCGCGGGCCGAGACGAGTCCCTCCACTGGCACGTCAGTCATCACCACCGAGCACCCTGTTCTCGCCGCGATGTAGAGGCCAGGCCATCCCCGCCCAGCCCCGATATCAAGAACCAGTGAACCCGTGCCCAGCTCCAAGATGGCGGCGAGCTGGTCGGCCTGGGCGATGGTCGTGTACCCGTTGGCGCCCCAGTCACCTCCGATGACCGCCAGTTCGATCGCGCGGACCACGTCGCCGCGCGCCTCGCCATAGCGTTGCGAGAACCGCGCGTTCGCCTCCTTCTCCTGGCGTGCGGCCATCACGTCGTCTCGTGGCTTGCGGGGCTTCCGTTGTCGCAGATGCAGAACTCGTTGCCTTCGGGATCAGCCATCAGGATCCAGGTGCTGCCGTGTTCGCTGCATGTGTCGTCGCTGACCCGTTGTGCGCCGAGGCCGGACAGGCGGTCGGCTTCGACAT
>JAENVT010000379.1 GCA_016650435.1 Ilumatobacteraceae bacterium | reverse complement strand
ATCAACATCGGGCAGCCGCGAGAACGGTCCGTCGCTGACCACATCGGCCAGGCTGATTCGCCACACCCAGCCATCGTCATCGGGCCGACGGGCGACGACCGACGTGCTGCCGAGGCCATTGGCCCACGGCACCACCGCATGGTCGGTGCATCGCCTGATCAGATGACGTCCGATCAGATCAGCCCGAGTTCTTTCACCGCGTCGCGCTCTTCGGCCAACTCGCCGGTGGACGCGTCGATCTTGCCGCGCGAGTAGTCGTCGATGTCGAGGCCTTGCACGATCGAATACTCGCCGTTCTTGCAGGTGCATGGGAACGACGAGATCAAGCCTTCGGCAACTCCGTACGAACCATCCGAAGGGATGGCCATCGAGATCCAGTCGCCTTCAGGCGTGCCCTGCGTCCACGTGCGAATGTGGTCGACCGCGGCGTTGGCCGCTGACGCTGCCGACGACGCACCGCGAGCCTCGATGATTGCCGCGCCGCGCTTGGCCACGGTGGGAATGTAGGTGCCATCGACCCAGGCGTGATCGTTGATGAGCTCGTAAGCGTTCTTGCCCGCCACTTTGGCGTGGAACAGATCTGGATATTGGGTGACCGAGTGGTTGCCCCAGATGGTCATGTTGGTGATGTCGGTGACGGTCGTGCTGGTCTTGGCAGCGAGCTGGCTGACCGCCCGATTGTGATCCAGTCGCGTCATCGCCGTGAACCGTCGCGGATCAAGATCCGCAGCGTTGCGCATCGCAATGAGGGCATTGGTGTTTGCGGGGTTGCCGACAACCAGGATCTTGACGTCCTTCTTGGCGCTCCTGCCGAGCGCCGCGCCCTGCGGCTTGAAGATCCCACCGTTGGCACTCAAGAGATCACTTCGTTCCATCCCAGCCTTACGCGGCATCGCGCCAACCAAGAGGGCAACATCGGCATCGCCGAAGGCGACATTGGCATCGTCGGTACAAACGACATCGTGCAGCAACGGGAACGCACAATCGTCGAGCTCCATCTTCACGCCGCCAAGCGCGCCGAGCGCTGGCGTGATCTCCAACAGTTGGAGGATCACCGGAGTATCGGGGCCAAGCATCGAGCCGGACGCAATCCGGAAGAGCAGGCTGTAACCGATTTGACCGGCAGCACCGGTGACGGCAACACGAACAGGTGTAGTCATGTGGACGAGCGTAGGTCGCCGGTTGCGAACCTCAAAAGCCGCTAGGTCGGCAGGCCGAGCGCGTCGAGAATGATGTC
Organism: Ilumatobacteraceae bacterium; assembly: GCA_016650435.1. The sequence continues at coordinate 2,021 of JAENVT010000379.1, read as the reverse complement.
TCGGTAGAACTGCTTGGCCTTGTCGTCGCTGAGATGCACCCCGCCATCGACGTTGTTCGACAGATGGTCAGCGACCTCCGCAGCGCGTGTCTGCCAGTCGAGCACCACGACGTTGGGATGGGTCGCGGGCAACGAACGAATGATCTCGTTGTTTCCGTCGATCCAGGGTTTGGGGGCCTTCACCGTCATCATCACGACGCGCGGTATGTCCGCAACCTCGGCCAACACAGCGTCGTACTCCGCCTGGGTCACCGCCCCATTGGTACCCAACTGGATGACGATGCCATGCGTGATTCGATACTTCGTCTTTGCAAGTTGGATCTGCTGCAACTCCCAGTCGGGACCCATCGAGACCTCGGCAACGGTTGTGATGCCGCGGGCGTCGAGCACCGGTTTTGCGCCGAGCATCACCGACTCGCCGACCGCGAAGTACGGCTTGTCGATCAGCACGGTCGTTGGTGGTGCTGTCGACGGTGGGATCGTTTGATTCGTTGCGGTCGGCGCCACCCCCGGGCCGGCCACCACTTGTTCGATCGTGGTGGACGGCACTGGAAGCGAGTCAGCCGCCGGCACCGTGGCGTCGATGGCGCGCCCCGCTTGGCTGTCGCACTCGATCTGTCCGACGCACTGGTTGCTGGCCATGGCGATGCTGACGCCGGCAAAGCCAACGAGTGCAGCGCTGGCAATGCCAACACCGGCGAAGCGCTGACGCCGTTTGTATGCCGCTGCTGTACGCGGGCGACGATCGCCGCGCAGCCACTCGCCGAATCGTCCCTTCCGGATCGGCGTTTCGATGTAGCGATAGCTGGCCTCGGTGACCGGCAACGTGATTGCCATCGCCAACAGCCATTGACTGAGGCTCATCGCCACGCCGGTCTGACCGCGGATGATCTGATAGATCGGCCAGTGGTAGAGGTACATGCCGTAGCTGCGCGTGCCGACCCAGTTGAAGATGCGATTGCCCAGCAGCCTGCCCATGATCGCTCGCTGATGGGTCACGGCGGCGATAACCATCAGCGTCGCCAACCCGGTGAGGAAGAAGCCGCCTCGGAACAACCACGGGTTGAAGCGCGTGCCGGTCGAGCGCCCGTCGCCCGACAAGGTGAGCTCCCACATCAGCAATCCGAGCGCGGCGAGACCGAGCACGGCCAACAAGTCGAGATAGCGCGCCTTCTCACGAGCCGGGCCGCGCATCAACGCCATCGGCCTCCAGACCATCGCGAACGCCGCGCCCAACATCAACCCGCCGGCACGGCTGAACGTGCCGAGGTACAACGCCTCGTTGACATTGATGCACCGGCCGAACAGCATCCAGTAGCCGTTCATCGCGTTTGGCGCGCACGTCGTGGCGACATCCCCGTTGGCGAACAGCAACCCGACGATCAACGACAGCCAGGCACTGATGCCGAACAGCCACACCGCGACCCGAGGCAAGCGGTTGCGGCCGAGCCGAAGAATGCCGACCATCACCAGCGGCCAGATCAGGTAGAACTGCTCCTCCACAGCGAGTGACCACAAATGACGAAAGGGCACGAACGCCTCGTTGGCGGTATAGCCCTGCCCGACAAAAATCTGATACCAGTTGCTGACGTAGAAGATGCCGCCGAGGAAATCGCCGCGTGTGCGGCCCTGGGGCTCGCGCTTGAACAGCGCCATGTAGATGGCGACACCGCTCATCATCGTCAACACGGCCGGCAGCAACCGGCGGAATCGGCGCATCCAGAACTTGCCGAGGTTGACACGACCGTTGCGCTCGTGTTCGCCGATCAGCAGCAGGGTGATGAGGTAGCCACTGATCACGAAGAAGACCTCGACGCCGAGGAATCCGCCGCCCAACCAACTGTGGTTGGCGTGATAGAGCATGACGGCCACCACTGCCAATGCCCGCATGCCGTCGAGCCCTGGCATATAGGGCACCCGGCTGAGCTGTCGCTTGGGCGCGCTGAATGAGCTGGAGATGCGATTGACCGTCCTGGTGCTCATCGGGTCTCAAGTATCGCTGACGCGATACCTCTGCACGT
>JAENVT010000378.1 GCA_016650435.1 Ilumatobacteraceae bacterium | reverse complement strand
TCCTTCACCTCCTGGCGATCGCCAATGAAGCCGGAGTCGATCTGCATCTCGACGACTTCAACCGGATCGCCGCAAAGGTTCCGCACATCGCCGACATGAAGCCCGGTGGCAAGTTCCACATGAGCGATCTCGACCGCGTCGGTGGTGTCCCCGTGGTGATGAAGCACCTGCTCGACGCCGGCTTGTTGCACGGCGACGTGATGACCGTGACCGGCAAGACGATGGCCGAGAACCTCGCCGAGCTCGACCCGCCGCGACCCGACGGTGTCGTCGTATACCCGCTCGATCAGCCGCTGCACAGCGAAGGCGGCATCAACATTCTCACCGGTTCGTTGGCGCCAAAGGGCGCTGTCGTGAAGGTCGCCGGGTTGAGCAAGGAACAGATGAAGTTCGAAGGCACGGCCCGCGTGTTCGACGGCGAGGATGGCGCCATGGATGCGATCCTGACCGGTTCGGTCGTGCCCGGCACCGTGTTGGTGATTCGCTATGAAGGCCCCAAAGGCGGCCCGGGTATGCGCGAGATGTTGGCCATCACTGGGGCCCTGAAAGGCGCCGGCCGCGGTGCCGACTGTGCATTGATCACAGATGGCCGCTTCAGTGGCGGTACCTGGGGATTCTGCATCGGCCATGTCGCGCCGGAAGCGGTGGACGGTGGCCCCATCGCCTTTGTCCGCGACGGTGATCAGATCCTTATCGACGTGCACGAACTGACACTCGATCTTTTGGTCGATGACGGTGAGCTGGCCAAACGGCGCGCCTCGTGGGCGCCCAATCCTCCTCGCTACACCAGCGGAGTGCTGGGAAAGTACGCCAAGTTGGTGCAGGGCGCCGAAACAGGCGCCATCACCAACACACTGTAGGTACACCCCGAGGGGATAGATATGAACCTTCACGAGGTACTCGAACTCATCCAGCTCCGTCGGTTCGAGCGCGATCCGGTGAAGCGGTTGCTGAATCGGACGCACCTGCCCGACGACTTCCGCGTCGTCGCCAAACGGAAGCTACCGAAGGCGGTGTTCGACTATGTCGAAGGCGGCGCCGAAGAAGAGATCGCGCTGGTCGCCAATCGTCAGGCCTTCACCCGACGCAAGCTCAACCCGCAACTGTTGCGCGACGTATCGATCACGGATCTGTCGGGCGAGTTGTTCGGTCAACCATTTCAGGTGCCGATCGGCTTGGCGCCCACCGGCTACACGCGCATGATGCATCCAACGGGCGAGGTGTCGTCGTGTCTCGCGGCGAAGGCCAAAGGTATTCCGTACACGTTGTCGACGATGGGCACCACGACCGTAGAGGATGTCGCCGCCACCGGTCATCCCAACCTGTGGTTCCAGCTGTACGTCACGAGCGACCGCCGGCTCAGCGATCCGTTGATCGACCGTGCCGGCGAATCCGGGTACAAAGCGTTGGAGATCACAATCGACACCGTCGTCACCGGGCGCCGCACCCGCGACATGCGCAACGGCCTGACCATCCCGCCGCAGCTCAGCCCACGGACCATCTTCGACATCGGCCGCCGGCCCGGTTATTGGGTCAGGATGCTGCGCAGTCCGGCTATCGGGTTCGCCAACTTCACCGCACTGTCGCCGGCCGATGTCAAAAGTGCCGCGTCGACGCGCATCGGCTCGCTATTCGATCACTCGTTGAACTGGTCCGATGTCGAAGGCATTCGCAACCGGTGGCGTGGTCCGCTGCTGTTGAAGGGACCGATCGGGCCGGCCGATGCGCAGCGGGCTCTCGACATCGGCATCACTGGGTTCCACCTGTCGAATCACGGTGGCCGGCAACTCGATCGCTGCACGCCGACCATCGACATGCTCGCCCCACTGCGCGCTAGCGTTGGGTCCGACGTGCCGATCGTGATCGACTCCGGCGTTCGTCATGGTGCCGACATCGCGGTGGCCGTTGCGTTGGGTGCCGACATGGCATTCATCGGCCGCCCGTACGTGTATGCGGTTGCCGCGGCCGGTCAGCGCGGGGTCGAGCACCTCATCGCGCTGCTCACCGATCAGCTGCAGTCAGTGATGCAATTGAGTGGCGTCACGACGCTCGTCGAGTTGCGCAAACATGGCGCGGAGTTGCTCAGCGAGCCGGCTTGATCGTTTTGGGGCTGATTCGTCGTTCGGCGACGGCGGCCAGCATCCTCCAGCCGACAAGGAACACGCCTGTCACGACGGTCGCCACGATGATGAACGGCAGAGCCGTGCCGCGATTGAACACAAGGTTGCGCAGGACCATGCCAAGTGCGACGGTGATCGGCCAGATGATGAACGCTTTTTCGATCTGCATCGGGCGGGTCCAGGCTCGAGCCGCGATCCACCCGACCGCGAGAGCGATCAGAAACGGTGCGGCCACAGTGAAGATGGCGTCCACCGTCTCGCCCTCGTCGTGGTTGCGCCGGCCGATCGCGACGAACACCACGATGGCGACGATGTCGACCAATGCGGCGACGACCGTCCGCCGATTCACGCCTGACCCACGAAGCCCCCCAGTTGGCCCCTGAAGAACAACAACGGAGCAGGCTTACTGTCTTCATCGGCGTGATCCATTGCGACTACCAGGCCCATGACGAAGAAGTGATCACCGGCGTCGACCACTTCTGCGGTGGTGCAGTCCATCCAGGCGATCGCTCCATCGAGGATCGGCGAGCCGGTCACCGGCGATGGGGACCACGAAACACCCTCGAAGGGATTTTCGATGCTGCTCTTGGCGAACCGCCAGCACAGATCGCCATGATCAATTCCGAGCACGTTCACGCAGAAGCTGTTCGCGTCCGCCATGCGTATCCATCGGTCGGATGTGGTCATCGGCAAGAAGCCGACCAGGGGCGGGTCGAGCGATACGGAGGTGAACGAACCGATCGTGAAGCCGACCGGCTCGCTGTCGACCATCGCCGTCACCACCGTGACCCCTGTCGGAAAGTGCCCGAGCACCAGGCGATATTTCAACGGATCGATCGACATCACGCTGGACTGTACTTCCGCTGCCAGCCACGTTGACAGCCGTGGCACGCTGTGCGGGTGATCGAGAAGGCTGCGCTGCGCACACGCATGCGCATGGTCCGCGACATGGTCGACGATCACCTGATGCGCAGTGTTCAATTGTGGGCCAAGGTGGCCGAGCTGCACGAGTACCGCCAGGCGAACAGCGTGATGGCCTTTGTCGCATTCAGCGGCGAGCCCGATACCGATCCGTTGTTCGCCAGGTTGAGCGTCGAAGGCAAGCGTCTGCTGCTGCCACGGGTCGAGCCGACCGGGATCGTGCCGGCGGACGGCGATTGGCCGTTGGTCGCCAGCAAGTTCGGTGTGCACGAGCCCACCGGACCAGCGGTCGACGTCGACGAAATCGATTTCGTGATCGTGCCCGGCTTGGCTTTCACGACTGCAGGTGATCGTCTCGGCTACGGACTCGGTTACTACGACCGCTTTCTTCCCACCCTGTCGGCGACATCCGTCGGCGCGTGTTTCACCGATCAGTTGGTCGACGAGATGCCGGTCGCGGACCACGATGTGCGCGTCGATATGGTCGTCTCGGCATGACGTTCTTCACCATCGACGAGTTTGCTGAGGCGTCGCAGATCGTCGCCCGACACATGGCACCGACACCGCAGTTCGCCTGGCCACTGCTCAACGAGGCGGTCGGTGCCGAGATCTGGCTGAAGCACGAGAACTGCACGCCGACCGGCGCATTCAAGGTGCGCGGTGGCCTGGTCTACATCGACCGGATGGTTCGCGAACGGCCTGCGGTCAATGGCGTCGTCTGCGCGACCCGCGGCAACCACGGCCAGAGCGTGGCGTTCGCCGGCCGGGCAGCCGGTGTCTCGGTCACGATCGTCGTGCCCCACGGCAACAGTCCCGACAAGAACGCGGCGATGCGCGGTTTCGGCGCCGAGTTGATCGAGCACGGTGTCGATTTCCAAGCGGCCCGAGAACACTCGGTGG
>JAENVT010000377.1 GCA_016650435.1 Ilumatobacteraceae bacterium | reverse complement strand
TTCGCGACGATGTTGCTCGCGCACGACGCCGGCGAGTGGAAGCGCACGGTACGAGCCATCGCTTCACCGACCACCACCCTGCGCTCCACGTTCGACCTCATGCCCCGCGTTGGCGAGGGGGCGTGGAGCAACATTGCTGCTCGCTTGCTCGGCGTCCCCGCGGCGCTCGACGGACTGCGCGAGACGTACGAAGTTGGTCGCAAAGACGGCACCGTGGCAGCTCGTCGCCAGGCCATCGCCGCGGCAGATCAGTGCGCGACATGGGCCGCCAATCGTTGGTTCGACAGCCTCGCCGACGAGGCCGCAACCCAGACCGATCTGCCTGCAGCCCTGCAGGACCAGATTCGTGATCGTGCCGACAATGCCAACATCGCATATGGCGACTTCGCCGCGTATCTGCGGCATCAGTACGCGCCCGACGCCGACGAAGCCGATGGGTGCGGGCCCGAGCGCTACCGAGTCGGCGTACGGACAATGTTGGGCGCCGACCTCGATCCGCAAGAGATGTACGACTGGGCGTGGACCGACTTTCAATATCTACGATCCGAGATCGCTGCGACATGCGCACAGATCCGGCCGGGTGCGGGCTTCGCCGAAGTCACCGAACTGCTCGACACCGATCCAGCGCGCGCCGAGCACAGCCCCGCTGCGTACCAAGCGTGGCTGCAAGCGCTGACCGACGAGGCGTTGGCGCGCAGCCAGGAGCACTTCGAGATTCCTGCGGTGATGGATCGTTGCGAGGCACTGATTCCTCCCGAAGGCTCAGCGGCAGCGGCCTACTACACCGGTCCGTCCGAAGACTTCAGTCGTCCCGGCCGCACGTGGTACCCAACTCTTGGCCGCACGATGTTTCCGCGTTGGGGCGAGGTCACGACCTGCTACCACGAGTCGGTACCCGGTCATCATCTGCAGATCGGCTACGCGAAGGTGCAAGCCGCGTCGCTGAGCCGCATTCAGCGCAGCAGCTTCATCCCCGGTCATGGTGAGGGTTGGGCACTGTATGCCGAGCAACTCTGCGACGAGTTCGGATGGTTCGAGAACCCCGACTATCGACTCGGGTTCCTCGGTGCCCAAATGTTGCGCACGGTCCGGGTGATCATCGACATCGGCATGCACCTCGGCAAGAAGATTCCCGACGGCACCACGCTGAACGACGGCACCGCCTTTCACGGCGGCGAGACGTGGACACCCGAAATGGCCTTCGAATTCTCCGTCAAGGAGACCGGGCACACCGCGGACTTCATGCGCAGTGAAATCGATCGCTACCTCGGCTGGCCGGCGCAGGCCATCAGCTACAAGATCGGTCAACGCGAATGGGTCGCCGCCCGCGACGACGCCCGCGCCCAGTCGGGCGCGGGCGAGACGTTCGACATGAAGGCCTGGCATACGAAGGCGTTGCGCCTCGGGGCAATCGGCCTCGACCAGCTGCGTGCCGAACTCGCGCGTTAGAGGAGCCCGGCACGCAGACGGTTCACGCAGCGACGGGCTCGAGCGGACCAAAGAATCCGACGACGCGCAGCAACTTGCCTTCCGCGTCGAACTGCACGACGTCGACGCCGCTGACTGCGACGGTTCCATCAGCGCTCGTTAAGTCCCATCCGTAGCGGGCGAATCCGTGGTGCGAATCAACGGCAGTGGTACGCACGAAGCGGTGTCCGGCGTAGTGAGTCAGCACAACCTCGGCCAGTGCGCTGATCTCGGCACGACCGTGACCCTCGAGCGGCGGATCGAGCAACTCGCCGTCGGCGTTCCAGGCGGTTGCGACGAGCGTGTCACGGCGAGCGGCATCGTCGAGTGCGTATGCCTCGAGATGCAGATCGATGTTCGCAGTGCCTGATCGGGTGTCAGTTGTTGTGGTGTCGGTGGTGTTTGTCATGTTCGCCACCTTGCGCCTCGCCAGTAGCCGTGACGATTACCCCTGGGGTCATCGCCGAACCGATTGCATTACCTGTCAGGTCATGGTGCGGGCGAGCAATCGTTCGTACAGTGGCACGATGGCCCGACCACCGGTGGGAGAACTCCTGCGCGATTGGCGCACCCGGCGTCGCCGTAGCCAGATGGATCTGGCACTCGACGTCGGCGTGTCGACCCGTCATCTCAGTTTCGTCGAGACCGGCCGCTCGCGGCCCAGTGTCGAGCTCGTGCTCGCCCTCGCCCATCACCTCGACGTTCCCCTGCGCGAGCGCAACGGTTTGCTGTTGGCAGCCGGATACGCGCCGCGGTTCTCGCAGCTGTCGCTCGACGATCCGGCGATGGCGAACGTGCGCTCCTCCATCCAACGGATGCTCGATGCCCACGATCCCTATCCGGGCGCGGTGATCGACCGCCAATGGAACGTGGCGATGGTCAACCGCGCCGGCCTGATGCTTGCTCAGGGCATACCCGACCACGTGCTCGGCCCGCCGATGAACGTGTACCGGCTGTGTTTGCATCCCGACGGTCTGGCGCGTCGCACAACCAACTTCACCGACTGGGCGACATACCTCCTCGGCCAATTGCGGCGCTCCATCGTGGTGACCGGCGACCCGACCCTGGTGGGGTTGCTCGATGAGGTGTCGAACTATCCGAACGTTGTCCAGATTGCTCCACTCATTGATGACAATCGCCGCGATGAACCACCGATCCTGGTTCCGTTTCAATTGGCGACTCCCCTGGGCCAGCTCTCCTTGTTCACCACATTGACAACGTTCGGCACGCCGCTCGACGTCACGATCGACGAACTGGCGATCGAGCTGTTTTTCCCGGCGGACGACGCCAGCGATCAGATGCTGCACGCTTTGGCACAGACCCGGGACGGCTGATCACACGGTCCGATCGAATCGCACACAGTTCTCGATCAACAAGGCAGCCGATCGACGGGATGGAAATGGGAGGCGGGGGTACGATCGACGCAGCCCGCCGGCGCGTGAACACGTCACTGGGAATCGTGAGCGAGCCATCCAATGACAGCCAGTGCGACAACCTCCCCACACGTGATGCGCATCCCGATCGCCGCGTCCGCGATGGCGCTGGGTGCCGGTGTGGTGTGGAGCTTCGGCGCGGTTGCGGCACGCATGGCCAAGCACACCGACGCCTTTCAATACTTGATCTGGAGATCGGTCGGGGTCTTGGTGGTAATGGAAGTGATGGCTGCTCTACGTCGAGAGCCGATGCTGCTTCCGAAGGCCTACACGTCGGGCAAGTGGATGCTGTCGGCCGACTTCGGTCTGCTGCTCGCTTCGTTCATGTTCGTGTACGCGGTCAAGACGACGACCGCAGCCAATGCATCGTTCCTCGGCTCGGTCACCCCGCTGGCTGCAGTAGTGCTCGCCAGGATCGTTCTCGGTGAACGTCTGTCGCGAGTGACGCTCGGCGCGATTCTTGTCGCAACGGTCGGACTCGTCGTGACGGTCTTTGGCGATCTGCACGCTGGCAACATGGTCGGCAACATCGCCGCGCTCACCGCGTCGGTCGGCTTCGCCATCTACACCATCAGCGTGCGCTCCAACCCGAAAGCAGACTGGTCACCGGTGTTGTCGGGCTATGCAGCGGCAATGATCGTGCTGTGTTCCGTCATCACGCTCGCGCAAGGCAAGACGCTGTTCCCGCCGGCAAAGGACATGGGACTCGCTCTGCTGCACGGCGCTGTGTTCATCGTCGTCGGAACCACGCTGTTCAACCGCGGGTCGCGAACCGTTCCGGCCGTCCCGATGACCGTCTTTGCCCAGACCGAGATGGTGTTCGTTCCGTTGTGGGTGTTTCTGGTGCTCGGCGACGCGCCGAAGGCAGCGACTGTCGTCGGTGGAGCAATCATCTTCGCCGCCGTCGTCGGCAAGGCCGTTCTCGACACCTCGCCAGGTCCGGTGCAGCCCATCCAAGAGGGCTAGTACGAAGATGCAGTCACGGCAAACGCGCTAGAAAGTATCGATGCGTTCGAACCAGCACGTGATCGATGGCCCGGGTGGACACGTCGAACTGGTCAACCTGACGAAGACCTACGACAGGGCGCCCGTCTTGAAGGGGATCAACCTCAACATCCAGCGAGGCGAGTTCTTTTCACTGCTCGGCCCCAGCGGTTGCGGAAAGACCACGACATTGCGGTTGATCGGCGGATTCGAGTCAGCAGACAGCGGCGAGGTTCGCATCGACGACGTCGACATGGTCGATGTCGCCCCCGAGAACAGGCCGGTCAATACCGTCTTCCAGAGCTACGCGCTGTTCCCCCACCTCAGCGTTGCCGACAACGTCGGGTTCGGCCTGCGCTTCCAGAAGGCGTCAAGAGCCGAGACGACACAGCGGGTCGGCGAGGCGCTGGAGCTGGTGCGGCTCACCGGTTTCGGCAAGCGCAAGGCGCACCAGTTGTCGGGTGGTCAGCAACAGCGCGTCGCCCTTGCCAGAGCCCTCGTTCTGCGTCCGAAGGTGTTGCTGCTCGACGAACCACTAGGTGCCCTCGACGCCAAGCTGCGCAAGACCCTGCAGATCGAGTTGCGTGCCCTGCACCAAGATGTTGGCATCACGTTCGTGTACGTCACACACGATCAAGAAGAAGCCCTGACCATGAGCGACCGCCTGGCCGTGATGAACGACGGCGAGATCGAACAGATCGGTACACCGAAGGAGACCTACGAGGACCCGGCCAGCGCGTACGTCGCCGATTTCTTGGGTGTCGCCAACCTGCTGCCGGCGACAGTCACCAGACCAGGTCGAGTTGTCGTCAACGGCACCGAGCATGCCGCCGACACGCTTGGCGTAACAGGTGACTGCACGGTCGTGATTCGTCCGGAGCGCGTGCTGCTGTCGCCACTGGGCAACGGCCAGGTCGAAGCAGTGCCAGCGGTTGTCGAACAGCGGGTCTACGTCGGCGCAGTGACTCAGGTCTTGCTGCGACTGGGCGAGCACAGGTTGCAAGCTCTCGTCGCCAACGATGGATCACCGCTGTGCGGCGCCGAAGGCGAGACCGTCGACGCGTACCTGCCCCCGAACGCGATCCGCGTACTGGCTAGCTGACGGATCAGCCGACGGCGGCGAGGCTGCCGAGTTGGGCGTCTTCGCCACCACCTTGGCGCGCACGCATCCGCCGCATCACGATGGCAGCCAGGGCTACCGCAGCCAATGTGAACACCAGCATGAGCGTGGCGAGTGCGTTGAGCGCCGGGGTCGCGGTGGCCCGTCCACCGGAGTAGATTTTCATCGGCACCGTTTCGCTGGACGCACCCGTCGACAAGAACGATGAGATCACGAAGTCGTCGATCGAACCGGCGAACACCACCATCACACTCGCGAAGATCGCCGGCCCGAGCAGCGGCAAGAGGACCAATCGCATTGCCTGCAATCGGTTGGCACCGAGGTCGCGCGCTGCCTCTTCGTACTGCGGACCAATCGCTGCCAATCGACCGCGAACGATCACGACGACGTACGAGATGCTGAACGTGATGTGCCCCAGAAGCTGGGTCGTGAACCCACGCGGCACGCCAGTATAGACCTGGGTGAAGACGAGGAACAGGGCAACACCCATCACGATCTCGGGTGTCACCAACGGGAACAGCATCAACGCGTTAGATGCTTTCGACAGGCGACCTCGCCACCGCTGCAAACCAATCGCCATCGTCACCCCGATCGGCGTCGTGAACAGCATGCTGAGCGCCGCCAGTTTGAGCGAGTTTCTCAGCGGCACCCGCAACGTGTCGTCGTGCCACACCGACTGAAGGGGATCGTGGAAGTACCAGCGCAACGACGGCGATTGAAATGCTGAGCGGCTCTTGCCGGAGTTGAACGAGATCCGCACGGCCACCAGCACGGGTACAAGCGACCACAGGACATACAACCACGTGATCGCCGCCAGACCGAATGCGTGCCGGCCCGGTCGATTCCGTCTCATGTGGCCACCGATCGCTGCGCTCGCACCGTGACGACGAGGTAGTAGGTCATCAGCACCAGCAACATCGCCGAGAGCATCAGGACCAGCGACGCACCCGTCTGCGACTGGCTGCTGCCACGCAGATCGCGCTCGATCTGATTGCCGATCATCTCGGTCCGCGG
>JAENVT010000376.1 GCA_016650435.1 Ilumatobacteraceae bacterium | reverse complement strand
CGACCTCGACAGCGTACGCGCAAAGTTGTACGACTCTGTACTGAGCGTGGTTCCCAGGCAACGCTGGGTCGAACAAGCCGACAGCGGAGGGTCGTCGATCGCCCACCTGTTGCTACACGTCGCCCGTCATCAGGACCTCGCAGTGGCCACCGCCGTCCGCAATCATCCACCATTGTTCGTCGCCCACTGCGCCGCTCTCGGGCTCGACGATGCTCGCCCGTCGGCCGGTCTCCCCGAGCGTGAGGATCCGGTGGTCAGCAACTCATTGGCGCTCGACTCGCTGCTCGCCTATGTCGACGCGGTCTTCGCAGCGACCAGATCGTGGCTCGATGACGTCGGCTCCATGGCGCTCGACACCATCCCGGACACCAGTCACCGGCTGGTCGACAAGGCAGATCTTGCAGTCGACGACGTCGACTGGCTGCATCGGATGTGGACAGACAAGCCTGTGTGGTGGCTCGTTCAATGGCCGGTCGTCGGGCACGGGCATGCCCATGTCGGCGAGGCGATCTCGATTCGCAATCGAATGGGCCTCAGCCCGTTCTAGCGACACCGCCACCGATCGGCAGCACACGCAACAGATGATGCCAACGGCACCCGGTGCAGGCCTCGACGACGTACGCAGTCAACGCATCCGTGCGGGTGTTGAGCTTTGCCAACTCTGCCGCGGTCGACACGCATCGTCCGTGGGACGGCAGTCGCGACCCGAACACGTAGGTGACGAGGAAGAGCTTCTCCTCGCGGCAGATCGGGCAGGCCATCGAGGCAGGGGTGCCGACGTTGCGCGCCGCTCGAACCAGTTCGGGATGGGCATCGCACACTTGGTCCTGACGGAGCCGGCCACGATGGAACTCATTGATCAGGTGGCGCCGCGCCAAGCGGTGGTCAACGACTGCGCGCGACCCGCGCAAATTGTCGATCCCAAAAGCCATTCCCGGAAGGCTAGCGAGTTGCGCATCCGCCAACGCCGCAACCTCACCGGTCACACTGTTGTGTTATGAGCATCTGGTACGGCGACAACGTCGCCGACGACAGCGAGCTCCGGCTGTGCGGTGAAATCGCCGGCAAGCGGGTTCTCGAATTGGGCATCGCCTCGACCTCGAATGCCATCACCATGGCCGCTGCCGGGGCCAAAGCCATCGCCATCGACCCGTCTGCCGACAAGATCGCCCGGGTGCGGGCCGCGGCCGAAGCAGCCGAAGTAAAGGTCGAATGCCACCGCGGCGAGCTCGCCGATCTCGGTCTGGTCAGCAGCGGCTCGATCGACCTGGTGGTCGCAGCCCACTCGCTGGCCAACGTCGACGATCTCCCGCGCCTGCTGCGTCAGGTGCACCGGGTTCTCAAGTCCGGCGGGCCGTTCGTCGTGGCAATGCACCACCCGGTCGCGGCGATGTTCGACGGTGGCGAACCCACTGCACAGCGTCCGTACGGTGCGGACGGCATCACGTTCGGCGAGCTGTACATGGCCTTCGAGCGGACCAACTTCCACTTCGACGCCTTCTACGAGTTGAACACCCGCCACGTGCGCGACGCCGTAGCACCGTCTGTCCTTGTGCTGCGGGCCCGCAAACAGGGCAACTAACAAACTCGATCAGCACGCTCCCCGATCACGGGTGAGCCGGTACGCCTTCGGCGTGCCGGCTCACGCGTACCGGCTCACGCGAGGGCGTATTCCGTTTCGACGAGGTCGGCGGGGCGAGGCCGTCCAAAGACGTACCCCTGGCCGTGGTCGCAGCCGATCTCACGCAACCTCGCTAGCTGCAACGGGGTCTCCACCCCTTCGGCCACGACAAGCAAACCGAGCGAGTGACCAAGCTTCACGACTGCCTCGACGATCGTGGTGTCTTCGGGGTCGATGCCGAGACCGCTGACGAACGATCGATCGACCTTGATGGCTTCGACAGGGAAACGTTTGAGGTAAGTAAGCGACGAGTAGCCCGTGCCGAAATCGTCGACCGCAAGGTGCAGGCCGAGATTGCGCAACTCGCGCAGCGCCACGGTTGCTGCCTTGACGTCGCTCATCAACGCCGACTCGGTGATCTCCAGCCACAACGCGTCTGCGGTGAGGCCACTCTCGGCCAGTGCCTCGGCGACCATTCCGTGGAAGACCGAGCTCATCAGCTGACGCCCACTGACATTGACCGAAACGGTGAGGTTGGCAAAACGAGGCAATCGGATCCGCCATTGACCAAGTTGCGAGAGTGACGAGCGCAGCACGGCGGCACCGACTTCGCCGATCAACCCGGTCTCTTCGGCCATCGGCAGGAACTGATCGGGTCCCAGCAGTCCGCGATCGGGGTGACGCCAACGGGCCAGCACCTCGAAACCGACGAGGAGGCCTGAGTCGAGCTGCACGATCGGCTGGTAGTACGGAACGATCTCGCCGCGCTCCAAACCTCTGCGCAGCTCGTTGGTGGTGCGCAGTGTCAGCACGGTGGCGTCGTGAGTGCCGGGTGAGAAGACCTCGACACAGTCGCGGCCGCGGGCCTTGGCGCGATACATGGCGGCGTCTGCGTCGCGCAGCAGTTCAGTTGTCGACACTCCGGCGCGGTCGGCCACGGCAATGCCGATGCTGGCCGTCACGAACAACTCGGCGCCGTCGACGATCAGCGGCTGGGCGATCTCAGCGCGCAGGCGCTCAGCGATTTCGACGGGTGACACCGTGGCGCCGATGTCGCACAGCATGACGATGAACTCGTCGCCACCGAAACGGCTCAGCATGTCGCGATCGCGCACCACAGCACGCAGGCGCTCGCTCATGCCGCGAAGCAGTTCGTCGCCGACTCCGTGTCCGAGGCTGTCGTTGATGACCTTGAAGTTGTCGAGGTCGATGAACATCACTGCGACGGCGCCCGGCTCGCTGGTCTCCAGGAAACGGGCGAGCTGATCGAGAAAGCGGAACCGGTTCGGCAAGCGCGTCAGCTCGTCGTGCGTCGCTGCCCACTCGAGTCGCTCGGCGCTGTGACGTTGCTCGGTGATGTCTTCAATGTGGGTGATGGCCAGCCTGTGCCCGTCTCCGTCATCCATCACCGACACCCAGGCGCGAGCCCACATCACACTTTGGTCGTTGCGGATGTAGCGTTGCTCCATGTGATACGAGTCGGCGGCGATCCCGGCGGTGTGGGTTGGAAGACGCTTCCAATCGTCTGGATGGGTGATCGACTGCATACCACGACCAACGAGTTCGATTCGTGTGTAGCCGAGCATCGTTGCCAGCGATTCGTTGACATCGATCAGGGTCCCGTCGTCGGCGCTCGACAACGCCATCCCGGTAGGCGCACCGTGGAAGGCTGCGCGGAATCGCGCTTGGGCCAGGTCGAGATCTTGCGCCTCGCGCAAGCGGCCGGTGATGTCGCGCAGCGTCACCACGACGCGCTCGGGGTCACGTATCGGCACATGAACATCGGCTTCGAGAAGGATCTCGCGACCGTCGGGATGATCGAAGGGAAACACCGGGCTGTTGACCGGTATCCGAGACCGCAGTTTCTCCCAGACATCGAGCAGCAGCGCCCGATCACCAGGCCTGACCAGCGAGGCGAACGTCTTGTTCAACACCTCGGAGTGCGAACGACCGGTGATCTCGAGCACCAGCTTGTTGGCCTCGAGGATGCGCCCCTCCCCGTCGAGCACGATCACCGAGTCGGGAAGATCATCGAGCAGTGCACGTAGCTCTGCCTCGGTACGTCGAAGGTTGGTGATGTTGTCGCTGAGTCGATCCGACAACGTCGTCGAGTGATTCCATGTGGCCAATTGCTCGGCGATGATCAGCAAGCCGGCGAGCACTCCGATGACGATCGTGACTGTAGTGGGCGACGTGTCACGCAACATGTACCGCCACGCGGCCAACCACACGGCGACCATGACTGGCAGGTGAACCACCAGCAGGCGAGACAGTGTCGGGCGGGTGTAGCGCACGACTCCCCCGCTCGGCAGCCCGGCAGCCAGGGCGATGACAGCAAAAGCGAGAACCCAACACGGCCACGACACGGCGAACGACGACGTGTTGGTCGTCGTGCCGACGGATGCCGAATACGCCGTATCGGCGATCGTCAACAACACCGCGCCCACGAACAGACCGATGCGCGCCGGCGAATGGCCGATCAACAGCAGCAGGCCGAGCATCGACGCCAAGGCGATGTCGGTGAGCGGATAGATCAGCATCGCGAGTTGGGCCGGCAACGAGAATCGCGCCGGGTCACCGACACCGGCGCGAATAATCACTTCCCAAGCGATGAAGCTGAGGGCAACGGCCAGCACCAACGCATCGACCATGAACACCACACGTGTCGATCGCTCGAAGGGCCGAGTGTGGATCACCACCGCACCGATCACCGCGATCGGCCACACGAGGTACCCGATGTCGGAGAACGACGGCCACGTCGTCGAGCCGTTCAGCGTGATCTGGGCGAGCCACAACAATTGACCGAACGCCCAACCGAAGGAACCGATCGCCAAGAACAGCCACTCGCGTTGTCGGTCCGACCGGTATCGGGCGAGGCTCGTCACGCCGGCCCACGCGGGCAGCAGCATCAACGCGCTCCCCGAGATCGATCCCCATGATTCGACGTCCAACCCGTGAACGGCAACCTCGACAAACGTCGTCATGAGGATCAGAGCGAGCCCGACGAGGCCGTACCGAATGGCGGTGGCACGCGAGGGGTCCACCCACCCGTGAAGTCGTCGACTTGGTTCGTCCCTGATGTCCATGGCTGTCGTCACTGCGTGCTGATCGCTTCCGTACTGCAGGATAGCATCAGCACCCTTCGTAGTGAAGCCGCCACTGATCGAGCCGGTGACGGATCTCGTCCTCCCCGAGCATGCCCTCGTCCAGGCGAATCTCCAAAAGAAACGCCAAGGCCTTGCCGACGAGGGGGCCAGGGCCGATGCCGAGGTGCTCCATCACCTGCATTCCGTCCAGTTCGGGTCGGATGGAAGCCAGCTCCTCCCGCTCGGCAAGCTCGCCGATGCGTGCTTCCAGTTCGTCCATTCGTTTCGCCAGCACGGCCGCTTTGCGCTCGTTGCGCGTTGTGCAATCGCATCGCGTCAGCACGTTCAGCTCGGCGAGCAGGCCGCCCGCGTCGCGGACATAACGGCGCACAGCACTGTCGGTCCACCCCATCTGATAGGTGTGGAACCGGAGATGGAGAGCCACCAGTTCGGTGATCGCCTCGACATCGTCGTGCGAGTAACGCAACGCGGTGAGGCGCTTGCGGGTCATGCGCGCCCCGACCGCATCGTGATGATGAAAGGTGACGCCTTTGCCTTGCTGATACCCGCGTGTCTGCGGCTTGCCGACGTCGTGGAACAGGGCTGCGAGGCGCGTGCGTCGAAAGTCGAAGTCGGCATGCACGTCGGGACGGACGTTCTCGACCACGGCCAACGTGTGTGTCAGCACATCTTTGTGGCGATGGATCGGATCCTGCTCGAGCCGCATCGCCGGCAACTCCGGCAAGAACTCGTCGGCGAGCCCGGTCTCGATCACAAACCACAATCCTGCGCTCGGGTGCTCCACCGTGATCAGCTTGTCGAGCTCGTCGCGAATGCGCTCGGCCGAGACGATCTCCAGCCGGGCGTGCATCGCTTTGACTGCTCCGGTCAGTTCATCGACCGGTTGCAAGTGATAGCGGGCGATGAAGCGCGCCGCGCGAAGCATGCGCAGCGGATCGTCGCTGAACGACACCTCCGGCGACAGCGGTGTTTTCAAGATTCGCGTCACCAGATCGGCGGCACCGCCGAACGGGTCGACAAGAGTCGGGGTAGTCGAGGTGAGCTCCAGTGCCATCGCGTTGATGGTGAAGTCACGACGCGATAGGTCCGTCTCGATCTCGTCGGCGAACTCGACATGCGGTTTGCGAGAATCGTCGTTGTACGCCTCGGCACGGTGCGTTGTGATCTCGTATGTACGACCATCCTTCTTGGCGCCGATCGTGCCGAATCGCTCGCCCTGGGTCCACACCGCGTCGGCCCAACCGGCGAGGCAGGCCTTGATGTCTGCCGGGCGCGCCGTCGTTGTCGCATCGAAGTCGAAGTCGTCGCGATCGTCGGCGATCAGCAGGTCGCGAACGGTGCCGCCGACAAGGTACAAACGGTGACCGGCAGCCGCGAACCGTTCTGTCAGCGGGGAGAGCTCGTCGAGGACCGGCCGAAACCGATCCGGGATCACAACCAGCCCTGCTGCTGCCAATGGTGCGCCACAGCATCGACGGCGTCGGAGCCCGGCCCCGCAGACGTTTGACGCTCGACATCCCCGGCCGTCCGCGCCGACCCACCAGCCGACACGCCGGCGAGCTGGCGCATCACTTCGGACGAGCAGTGGGTCAAGGCATCGAGGTCGTAGCCGCCCTCGAGCATCACCAGGCGGCGACCGACAGGGACCAGCGAGAGCACCCGCGCCGTAAGCGGGCCGTAGTCGCCGGCGGCCAGGCCCATGTCGGTCAATGGGTCGTCGCGGTGGGCGTCGAAGCCTGCCGAAACGATCACCCACGTCGGTGCGAATCGTTCAGCGACCGGGGCAACGATCTCGTCGAATGCTCGCAGGTACACATCGCCTGTGGTGCCCGCCGGCAGCGGGATGTTGAGGGTCGCACCCGCGCCGGCACCAGCGCCAGTCTCGTCGAAATCGCCAGTGCCCGGATACAGCGGCCACTGGTGATAGCTGACGAACAGAACGCGAGGGTCGTCGTAGAACACAGCTTGCGTGCCGTTGCCGTGGTGGGCGTCGTAGTCGAAGATCATCACTCGCTCGCCCTGATCGGCCAACGACGCGGCGACAACTGCGACATTCGAGATCATGCAGAACCCCATCGACTCGATTGCAGTGGCGTGGTGGCCGGGAGGACGTACGGCACAGAACGCAGCGTCGCCTTCGCCCGCACGCAACGCTTCGACCGCCGTCAAGCCGGCCCCGGCGGCCAGTCTCGCTGCCTCGTAACTCGCCGGGCTCGCGTAGGTGTCGGAATCGAGCCTGCCTCCACCGCGCGCACAAATCATCTCGATCCGCTCGAGGTACCACGCCGGGTGGACGCGTTCAAGGTCAGCTCGTTCGGCCGGATGCGGTTCGAGCGCGGAGATGGCATCGCCCAGGTCGGCTCGGCGAACGCCTTCGAGCACGGCTCCGAGTCGCTCTGGGCGCTCGGGGTGGCGGGGCCCGGCAAGGTGTTCGAGGTACACCGGATGAGTGGCGAACAGCACGGTCACGCCGTTGGACGCTACCTCGCTGCAGGCAACTCGGAGCTACCGTTTCACCCGTGAAGCCAGCGATGCAGTCACTGACCAGCGCGCCGCTGATCCTTCGCGCCGGTGGTGTCGTTGCTCGCGTTCGCCCATGGGCATTCGAACCGAACGTCGCCCATCTCGTGCTCTACAACCAGAGTCGGTTGCCAACACCAGCCGACATCACCGAATGGATCGACGTTCTGCGCGCCGCCGGGTACGACACCATCCGCACCGGGGCCGTGGGAGCCCAAGCCGGGGCGCGCTTCGAACGTCTCGGCTTCGAAGCCATCCAGAGTCTGGTGCTGCTTGAAAACAGGATCGTCAGTGCGGTGAACACGGCTTCACCCAAGAGCTCCGCGAGCGTCACCCGTCTAACAACCGACGACGACCACGAGGCGAGCCGCGTCGACGTGGCCGCGTTCGGCTCGGGCTGGTGCATCGATCGTGTCGGTATCGGCGATGTCCGCTCGGCGACACCTCGCCACCGGGCGCGGGCAATTCGATCGAACAAAGAACTCGTTGCATATGCAATCTCCGGTCGTGACGGCCGCAACGGATACATCCAACGGCTCGCCGTCTTGCCATCGCACCAACACCAAGGTCACGGCGTGAGTCTGGTCACCGACTCGCTGCGCTGGATGGCGCGTTGGCGCGTGCAGCGGGCGCTGGTCAACACTCACATCGGCAACGACGCCGCGTTGGCTCTCTACCACCGGCTCGGCTTCACCGATCTCAGCGATCGCCTGCACGTCTACGAACGGCGGATCGAGTGACTCGATGCGGGGCATGGCTCACCGTATTCGGCCTCATCAGCACATCATTCGTTGCCTTGCTACCAGCACCTGTCGAGGCCGCGCAGGATGACCTGCAATTGGTGGCACAGAACTTCAACATCGAGCCCGATGGCTCGCTGACCGCGACGATCGCACTCCCTTCCAGGCTCGTCGACACAGATCTGTCGACAGCCCTCTTCGCGATCACCGTCGCCGAGCGAGTCAACAAGCGCGAAGACCTCGCACCGATCATCAGCGGGGCCTTGTCTCGCCCCGATGACACAGTCGCCATCTCGCCGCTCTGTTGTCCGGGCCCGGGGGCCGGGCAGTACACGTTCTCGATACCGCTGGAGGCGGTCGAGGTACGACCCGATGCCCTCAGCATCCCGCGTACCGGCCTCTATCCGGTGACCATCGCATTGCAACGCGACGGCAGGATCCTGTCGACCGTGCTGACGTTCATCCACCGGCTGCCGACAGCCGACGAGGACGCCGACGCGACCGACGCACTTTCGGTTGCCGTCGCAGTGAGCACACGGAGCACAGTCCACCTCGACAGCAAGGGCACGACCAGTGTCGACAACGTCTCGACCATCGACGAAATGAGGTCACTTGCCGACACGTTGGATGCGCTCGGAGCCAACAAGATGCCGGCAACGGTACGCATCGCTCCGGCCGTGCTCGGGGCACTGCAAACCCTAGACCCCACATTGTTCGCCCGACTCATCGCCTCACTGCAGGCGCATCAGGTCGAAGTCGAACCACAGTGGCCGATCGATCCGTCGTCTGCCGCGTCGGCCGGCCAGAGCTCTCTGTACACGTCGTGGCTCCGCGATGGTCAACGTCGACTTGCAGGTCTCGGCCTCGGACCCTCGACCCTCACCACATCGACGATCCTCGTCGACCAACCGATCGGCGATGCCGGGGCTGTCTTGCGGTACAACCTCGGAGCCGAGTTGATGGTCACGACTCCGCAGATATACGACTCGCTGGCCGGCTCGATCAAGGCCTACAGCGACTACAAGGGCGAATTGATCGCCGCACAACTGCCGAACAACACCACCCTCGATGTCGCCGTCGTCGATCGCATCATTTCAGACCTCTTCGTCCATCCATTGGCGACGCCCGAGCTGACGCGGATCTACGCGGTCGCCAACCTGCTCGCGCTGCGCCAGGGAATCGCGATACTCGGCGACAGCCCGGGCCAGCGTGCAGTTGTGCTGGCGATGCCAGATCTCAGCGTGCCCGATGCCGGTCTGATCGGTGCGCTCATGGAGCTGATCGCCGAGACCCCTGGGCTCACGGCGGCCACCCTCGATGACGTCGCCTTCCGTACCGACCGGTTGCTCACTGACGGAGAAGAACACCCGGTCACACTGCCGACTGTCGATGACAAGACATTGTCGACGAGGATCTTCCGGCAGGCAAGCCTGAACAACGACATCGACGCTGTTGCGACGATGCTTCCCGCCGACAGCGAGCGACCAAAGGGCTGGCGCGATCTCGCTGGTCTGCTGCCCACGACAGCACTCGACGACGCTGGCGCGGAGTCGCTCGATACGGCGGTTCACAGCGAGCTCGATCAGATCAGAAACGCCGTCCAGCTGCCGCCGGCCTACACCGTCAATCTTCCCGGAAGGAACAGCACGGTGCGGGTTCGGTTCCTCAACAACTCCGACGTTCCGCTGCTGATCAAAGTGCAGTTGACATCGCCGTCGGGCAAGCTCGTGTTCAACAACGATCCGCTGCCCGTGCTGCTCCCACCCGGCGTTCCGGTCAACGTCCCCATCAATGTCCAGGCGCGGTCGAACGGCACATCCGGCGTGTCGCTCGACGTCTTCACACCCAACGACGTCAAGCTCGGCGACACAGTGCCACTCAAGTTCCGCGTCAAGGCATTGGGCGTCGGCAACGTGTTGACCATCGCCTTGTTCGGATTGGTGTTGTTGTGGTGGTTCCAACACATGGTCTCGGCATGGCGAAAGCGCCGACAATCCCGGGCAGCTACCCTGCCTGTTTCGTGAGCACCAATCACGTCCGCATCGTCACCGACTCGGCGTGCGACCTCCCCCAGGCGGTCGCCGACGAACTCGCTATCGAGATCGTTCCCCTGACCATCCGAATCGATGGCAACGAGTACGTCGACCGCCATGATCTCACGGTCGAAGAGTTCTGGGCGAAGTGCGGGGCGTCGCCAACGCTGCCGGAGACTGCGGCACCCGCGCCAGGACAATTCGAGAACACGTACCGCCTACTTGCCGCCGATGGGGCGAGCAGTGTGGTGACGATCTCGTTGAGTGGAGCGCTATCGGCCACGATGCAATCGGCCGACCTCGCTGCACGATCTGTCGCTGATCTCATTCCGGTGACGGTGATCGACAGTCGATCAGTCACGTTG
>JAENVT010000375.1 GCA_016650435.1 Ilumatobacteraceae bacterium | reverse complement strand
GTATTGGGCGGCCCGATATCTCGAACGTGCCGAGGGCACGGCGCGAATCGTGCGCGAGCACTCCAACGTCATCGTCGATCTACCGCTGACGATCCCGCCGAACTGGGGGCACCTGCTCGGTATCACCGGTGGGCACGAGGGTTTCGACGAGCGATATGAGACCGCTGACGAAGCCTCGATCGTTTCATTTCTGGTCGCCGATCCGATGAACCATGGCAGCGTCTACTCGAGCATCGGTCATGCCAGGGAGAACCTCAGAACGTGCCGCGACATCCTTCCGGCGCAGGCGTGGAATGCAGTCAACGATCTGTACCTTGCGGCAGTCCGTGGGGCGGCCGATGGCATACAGCGACGCCATCGATCGCGGTTCCTCGAGAAGGTGATCGCCGAGCATCAGCGACTGCTCGGCATCTTGACCACCACGATGAGCCGCGACGAGGCCTACACGATGTTGCGTCTCGGCCGTCACATCGAACGCGGCGATATGGTCACGAGAGTGCTCGATGTCCGCGCCGGGTTGCTGTTGGGCGAGCGGCCCGAACGTGCCGAGCTCTACGACGATCTGCAATGGTCCAGTGTGCTGCGGTCGCTTTCCGCGTTGCAGATGTACAACCGGCGCTCGGCGAAGGGCGCCGGGGCTGTCGAGGTGATCAGGTTCATCCTCGGCGAGGGCACGTTCCCGCGATCGGTCGCCTATTGCCTCGCGGGAGTGCAGTCCAGTGCGAGACAACTACCGCTCAGTGAATCGGTCCTCGCGGCGTGCAGAACGGCATTGCTCGAGCTGTCGTCGTCCGATCCGAATGCTCTACTGGATGCTGCGCAGTTGCACAGCAAGGCCGATCGTCTGCAGATTGCAATTGGCACGATCAGTGACCGAATCGCCGGTGCGTACTTCGGTCACACGGCTTGGCCGAGCTGAGACTGTGAGCCGGCAACTATGAATGTGAAGACATGGATCTGAGCATCCCTGCCTCGTACGTGCCAACCGCCGGCCGGTTCGACGAGCTCGTCGACGAGAGTGGCGCCGTCCGGCCGCACTGGGAATCGATGGTCCGGACGTGGGCGACCCTGGGCGCAGGTGAAATCGTGCGCAGGCAAACGGTCGCCGAGCGTTTGCTGGTCGCCGAAGGCGCCGGTCATGTCTTCCACGACGACCGCGAAATGGGCGTGTCATGGGGTCTTGATCCGGTGCCCTACGTCATCGGTGTGAAGGAGTGGCGCGACATCGAACGTGGGCTCAGCCAACGCACGCGCGTACTCGACGCTGTACTCGACGATCTCTATGGCGCACGTCGGTTGCTGCTCGACGGTGTGATCCCGACCGCAGCGGTGATGGGTTCTCGTGCGTATCAACTGGCTGCCGTGGGTGTGCCTACACCTCGGCCGCGGCTGGTGTTGTATGCCGCCGATCTCGTCCGCGACAGCGGCGGGCGCTGGCTGCTGCTGCGTGATCACACCGATGCGCCGACCGGATGCGGCTACGCGTTGATGAACCGCACCGTGTTGTCGCGCCTCTACCCGGAGCCGTTCCGTCATCTCGGGGTCAGCCCGCTGTCGGGATGGTTCGCCGATCTGCGTTCGGCGCTGTCGGCCGTTGCTCCCGCCGATGTCACCGGCCCGCGCACGATCCTGCTCGGACCAAAGCCACAACGTGCCGGGTTCGTCGAGGCCTCGTACCTCGCCACTCACCTCGGCTATCACCTGGCCAGCAGCGGAGATCTCATCACCCGCGGCGGACGCGTCTGGCTGCGAACGCTTGGCGGGCTCGAACAGATCGACGTCGTCTTCCGCCGGCTCGCCGACACCGGCTCGGACCCGCTCGAACTTCGACCCTCTGGGTTGGGCGGCGTGACCGGGTTGTTGCAGTCGGTGCGCGAAGGCAACGTCGGCGTCGCCAACTCGCTCGGCAGTGGGGTGGCCGATCGGTTGTGGCTGCAGCCGTTCCTGGCCGACGCTGCACGGCACTTGCTCGGCGAGACGTTGGAGCTGGCGTCGATCGACACGTGGTGGTGCGGCGATCGCGACAAGCTCGCTGCAGTACGTGCCGACCCGCAAGCGTTCGTTTTGCACGACACTGATCCTGTTTCGCCGGCGGCATCGGTGTTCGGCGACAGCCTCAGCGATGCCGACATGGCCGATTGGTTGGAGCGAGTCACGGCCGCGCCACACCGGTATGTGGTCCAGCCGAAGATCGAGTTCGCGAGCACGCCCGTCGCTGTCGACGGCGAACTACGCAGCGGCACAGCGAGCATCCGTGTACAGACAGTTCGAATCGGCGACGAAGCCATCGTGCTGCCCGGTGGGCACGGCCGCCACGTCGCTCCCGGTCAACTGGTGATCAACTCCTCCGACGCGTTCGGCAAGGACGTGTGGGTACTCACTGACCCGACCGCTCAACGCGCGACAACCGCGGCGACCATCGGCCGGCGCGCTCGCCTCCCGCAGATCGACCTGCGCGACTCTCTGCCGACGAGGTCAGCAGAGGCGTTGTTCTGGCTCGGTCGCAATGCCGAGCGCGCCGAGGCAGCCTCCCGAACGGCGCGGCTGATCATCGCCCGTACAGGCAGCGACCCCACGTTGCTGGCTTCGCCGTGGTTGGGGCATGCGATCGCCGCGTTGCGAGCGGTCAGCGGAGGACGGCCCGCCGAACGAGACGCTGGTGCCGTGCCGGACGG
>JAENVT010000374.1 GCA_016650435.1 Ilumatobacteraceae bacterium | reverse complement strand
GCGGAGATTCGAAGGTCCGACGTGTCGGCATCGAGCTCGATCGTCTGGCTGTCGATGGTGCCGTTGCTGAACACCGCAACCACCAGTGCGTGACGCGCTGACAGTCCGACGATCTGAACTGAGCGCACGGTCGCCAGCTCGGCGCGGGGCCCGACGACCACTGCCGCGTGCTGCGTGACCTGAGCGAGCAGGTTGGTCGTCTGGTGAAGCAGTTCTTCGAGACGACCGTGGGCGTGATCGAAGAACGTGCCGACGCGCTTCGTTGCCGCCGAGTCGAGCCGCCCGGGGGTGGTGATGTGGTCGACGAAGAACCGATATCCCTTGTCGGTCGGCACCCGACCGGCGGAGGTGTGCGGCTGCGCCAGGTATCCCTCCTGCTCGAGCACTGCCATCTCGTTGCGGACGGTGGCGGAGCTGACTCGCACCCCGGGCAGATCGGCGATATGCGTCGACCCGACAGGCTGGGCCGTCGTGATGTACTCCTGCACGACGGCTCGGAGGATGGAGGTCTTGCGTTCGTCGAGCATCTGGCACTTCAGGTTAGCGAGTGCTAGCCGCGACGAGTCTGCATCAACGCACGCGTTTGTCATCGGCAGACTCGCCTACGGTGGGACCTCGTGTCCGATCCCGCGGTTGCCGGCCCGTCGTTGATCCTGCTTGTGCGCCATGGTGCGACGGAATGGTCGGAGAACGGCAGGCACACCGGCCGCACCGACCTGCCGCTGATCGACAAGGGGCGTCGCCAAGCCGACCGCTTGCCACCGCTGCTGGCGACACTTTCGGATGGGGCACTGCCGTTGGTCTTCACCAGCCCGTTGCAGCGCGCCAGGGAGACGGCGCACCGCGCTGTGCCCGGTGTGCAGGCGACTGTGGCCGACGCACTTGCCGAATACGACTACGGCGACTACGAGGGATTGACCTCGGCCGAGATCGACGCGATCCATCCCGGCTGGGAGCTGTTCAAGGACGGTTGCCCCGGCGGTGAGAGCCTGCACCAGGTGATCGCTCGATGCGATTCGTTCATCGCCAAACTCGAACGGACGGGAACCGGTCGCGCCGTCATCGTGTTCACCCACGGCCATCTCAGCCGCCTGCTGACGACGCGGCTAGTCGGCCTGAACCCCGAGGCCGGGGCCGTCTTGCAGAACGATGCCGCCTCCGTAGGGATCATCTCCGACAAGCGCGGTCAATACGTGATCATCGGTTGGAACATTCGCGCTCAGTGACCGCCTGCGCACCTCGGCACCGACCGCGACGCAGACGAGTGCGATGACACTTCCGTAGGCCAGGCTCCACTCGGCACTGACATGATCGGCGATCCAGCCGGTGATCGGCGCCCCGATCGGTGTGGTTCCGAGGAAGGCGACCGCGCCGAGCGCCAACAATCTGCCGCGCATGTCCGGCGGGCTCTCTTGCTGTGAAATCGCGTTCAATGCGGCAATGAAGGCCGCCCCTCCGGCACCCAGTGGCAGGCTGATCAAGTACGCCACCCAGATCGACGGCGCCCAGGCAACACCGAATCCGCTGAGCCCCAACACGACTGCCGCGCCGAAGAACCACGTCGAGCCGATGCGCTGGCGGGCCGCCGTCATCAACGAGCCAATCAGGCTCCCGACGCTGGTCACCGCCAACAGCCAGCCGAACAATTCCCTGTTCCCGAATCGCAGGTCGGCAAGTTTCAGCAGTGACACGCCGTAGTTGAACGAGAACGTTCCGATGACCGTGAAGACGAGGAAGATGGCCAGCAGCCGATGGTTGTGTCGCACGAATCTCAGTGCCTCGCGCACCGGTTGACCGCCGCGCGATGCGGGCGGCGACACATACAGTTGGGTGGTGTCGATGCGCCAGATCGGCCACAGGATCGCCGCGAACGAGACACCGTTGATGATGAACAGCCATCCCGGTTCCACCCAGCGCAAGAGCAACGCCGCGAGCGCTGGACCGAAGATTCGCGAGCCGGTCATCACCGCGGTGTTCAGCGAGACGACGTTGGAGATGTGGCGTGGTTCGACCAGCTCGATCACGAACCCACGTCGTGCCGGGTTGTCGACAGCCTGCACGACGCCATTGGCCAACGACACCAGGTAGATCACCGCCAGCGGTGCCGATCCCGAGAGCGCGAGCACCCCGAGCAGCACCGCCAGCGCAGCCTGACCGCTTTGGGTCATCATCGTCATCTTGCGCTTGTCGACCCTGTCGGCGATCGCCCCGGCCCAGACGCCGAGCACCAGCATCGGCAGGAACTGACAGAACAAGGTGATGCCCACATCGGTGGCTTTGCCCGTCTGGCGATACACCAGCAGCGAGACGGCGGTCATCTGGATCCACGAGCCAATGTTGCTGAAGCTGAGGCCGAGGAAGAACAGTCGTGCGTTTCGATGCTCCAGCGAGCGGAACATCTGCGACTGAGCCATCGCTGCTATGTCTACCGGGAACCAGCGCGAGTGGGGCAAGTCGGCGGGCTGCCGCCCATCCGGATTGAAGAGAGGCGGGTGGTACTGTTCGTGGCGTGTTCGTTGCCGTGCGCGGCCGAAGAGTTGTGCTCGCTGCGATCGTTTTGATCTTGGCGGCCTGCTCGTCGCCCTCCCCAGAAAATCCCGAGGTGCGCGCCGGAGCGGTCTACGAGACGATCGTCCGATGGTTCGGGCAGTCGTCCGCTGACGATCCCGATCCACTGCCGGTTTTCATCGAACCACGCGGTGAGGGAGCCTCCATCCAACTCGACGTGCAGGCCGAACTGATCAAGTCGACCCAAGACGTCGCCACCGTGCGCTTCATCGATTCGCGTGACGAGGCGTTGGTCACCAAGGACGATGGAACGGTCGTGGTCGCCGATGGTGGCATGTTGTTGCGCCTCTCTCCGGTGGTCGAAGAAGGCAAGAAGGTGCGCATCGACGTCGACATCCATGACCACGACGAGCAGTTCAAAACGCTCGAATTCGTCCTCGACCAGGTCAACGACAAATGGCAGATCGAACTGCCGCCCACGGTCGTGCCAGCTGGCTAACCAGGAGCAACGTCCAGGGTGCCGCTGCCTCGCGTCAGCGAACGCTCGGCGATCAACGCGCCCGCCGCCTTGATCACGGCCATCGAGTTGTCGAATGTCGGGTCCATCGTGCCGGCAACGACGGCGGCGATATCGTCCGCCAGCGAATCCCATGTGCTCTGGGTCTCCGACTCGGGTGCCACCGCGCTGCGGGCGTCGACGACCCGCACGGCGCTCTCGGCAACGACGATCGCGACGTAGTGGTCGCCCTGCTCGGTGAGCCGCATCGCCTCCGCCAACAAGGCAAGGGGCAGACCTTCGGTTGCCGTGAGTGGTCGCTGACCAAGCAGCCAGAATCCGGCCTCGCGCCGCAGCGATAGCCGCAATTCCGAGGCGTATGTGCCACCGCCGAGGATGAGGACGAGGGCGACGGCGGCGAAGCCGACGCGTGGCCCCGGATACACGAGCACCGCAACCGCCGCTCCCGTGACATTGGCCAGTTGGAAGAGCAGCTCGTTGCGGGCGATCACCCGTCCGCGCATCAGGTGCGGAACACCGCCGTACAGAGCGTCCATTGCACGCGCAGCGACACTTCCGCCGAGCCCGATCGCCAAGGCGATGGCCACGATGCTCAAGCTGCCGATCGTCAGCACTCCGAACGCCGACATCGCACCGGGGATCAGCAAGGTCAACACGACGATGCCGTCCGAAGAGAACGCACGGTGCAACCGCGGCGACACCATCGTGCCGAGGAAGGTTCCAATGCCCGCAGCGACAAGTGCCGCGACGAAGATCCATTCGTCACCGCCGCCACGCTTGATCGACAACGCCAGCAGGAAGGTCAGCGCGCCCTCTGCTGCTCGGATGGTGGCCACCGCCGGAGCGGCGCGCCGAACGTCGACGGGTGTCTCGACGCGGATGATCACGCTCTCGACGCGGGGTTCGACTGCGACAGCTGGAATCCGAGCTGCCAGGACCGCGGCAACGATGAAAACCACGGCAGCGACAACGGGCAACCACTCGACACCGAAGAGCGCGATCAGGCCCCCGCCAACGGCAGTGCCGACACCACCGGCGATCGTTCCGGTGCGCGCCAAGTGGCCGCTGGCAGTCACCAGCTCCGTTCGCTCCGGAGCGAGCTGCGCCACCATCGCCGTCTTCGCCAATGCGTATGCCTTGCGCGACAACAGGATGCCGAACACCAGCGGATAGAAGGCGAGCGACAGCAACGAACTGGCCAGCAGCAGACCGAACACCGCCCGGGCGAGATGCGCGCCGATCATGACAACTCGCGAGCCGGCCCTGATGCGATCGAGGGCAGGTCCGACGACTTGGGCAACCACGGCGAGCGGCAGCGCGGTCAGCAGGAGATACAGCAGGATGCGACTGCGCGATGCCTCTAGGGAGACGCTGAAGAAGAGCGAGCCAATGAGTGAGAGCGTGATCAAGGCGTCGGCGAAGTCGTCGACGGCATGCGTGATCGTGAGGCGACGGATCGCCAGTGGACCGGCCATCGTGGTCACGAAACGCGACAGCAGCGCCGGACTCGCCGTGTGCCCGTCAGCCGATGCTCGTGCCACTACACCGAGTATCGCAGAGCGGCGCCGGACCGTGGACGATCAGTCATCGAGCTTGAGGGCGGAGATGAAGACATCGCCGGGCACCTCGACCCGCCCGATCGACTTCATCTTCTTCTTGCCTTCCTTCTGCTTCTCCAGCAGCTTGCGCTTACGCGTGATGTCGCCGCCATAGCACTTGGCGAGCACGTCCTTGCGCTTGGCCTTCACTGTCTCACGGGCGATGACCTTGCCGCCGATCGCCGCCTGGATCGGCACATCGAACATCTGCCGAGGGATCAGCTCCTTCAACTTCTCGCACATC
>JAENVT010000373.1 GCA_016650435.1 Ilumatobacteraceae bacterium | reverse complement strand
TCTCCGCCGACACACACAAGTACGGCTACAGCGTGAAGGGCACGTCGATCCTGATGTTTCGCAACAAGGAGCTTCGTAACGGCCAGTACTTCTTCATGACCGATTGGTCGGGCGGCAAGTACGCGTCGCAGGGCATCGAAGGGTCGCGGTCGAGTGGCCTGCTCGCCGCGACCTGGGCATCGATGGTCGCGCTGGGTCGCGATGGCTACATGAAGTACGCCAAGAAGATCTTCGACACTGCATACGCGATGCAAGAGGTCGTTCGCGCCCAACCCGAGCTACGCATCATCGGCAACCCGTCGTTCTGCTTCTCGTTCACATCCGACGAGTTCGACATCTACCACCTCAACGATGCGATGCGTAAGCGGGGGTGGCGTCTCAACGGTCAGCAGTACCCCAATGCCGTACACATGGCGGTCACGCGACCCCAGACGCAGAACGGCGTTCTCGAGGCCTGGAGCGATGACATTCCCGCGGCCGTCGCATACGCGAACGAGCACCGTGGAGAACCAGCGCAGAGCTCGTCGATCTACGGCGATGCCGTGGCGCCGACGGCGGAGATCACCGCCAAGATCAACTCTGCCGTGAGCCCGGCATTCGACGCGTACCAGTCGTTGCCGCCACAATCCTGATCTCAGCCCCGCAGCGAAGCTCCGCCGGACAACCGGTGCCCGAGGTGGGACTCGAACCCACACGCCCTTTCGGACAACGGATTTTGAGTCCGTCGCGTCTGCCATTCCGCCACTCGGGCGAGTGACGCCGAGATCGTATCGGCGGAAGTGATCCAGTTCACGCCCCTTACCGACGGGTAGCAATTCGACTCCCTCGGAAACGGTCTATCGTGTTCGGATCATGCTTGCCTTCACGTTCCCTGGCCAGGGATCACAGCGACCGGGTATGGGCAGGCCCTGGGTCGAGAACGAAAGTTGGGAGCTCGTCGACGAGGCTTCCGAGGTTGCCGACCGCGACGTCGGCTATTTACTACTGGATGCCGACCCTGACGAACTTCGCGACACTCGCAACGCGCAACTCACGACGTTCGTCTCCAGCCTGATGGTGCTCGACGCCGCCGAGCGTCTCGGTCTCGAACCGAGTTTCTGCGCAGGTCACAGCTTGGGCGAATACACCGCATTGACCGCGACCGGCGCGCTCGGTTTCGACGAAGGTGTTCGGTTGGTCTGTGAACGTGCTGACGCGATGCACCAGGCCGGAATCGAGAATCCCGGCACGATGGCCGCGGTACTCGGACTCGACGACGATCAGGTCGAAGTGGCGTGTCGTCGCGCCGACAGCGATGTGTGGGTGGCCAACTTCAATGCGCCCGGGCAGGTCGTGATCGCCGGCTCATCGGAAGGTGTCGCCGCCGCAGGGTTCGTCGCCAAACAGCTCGGTGCCAAGAAGGTCATGCCGCTGCAGGTGTCCGGAGCATTTCACACGCCGTACATGACCGCAGCGCGCGATCGGCTGCGCAAGGCCATCGCCGAGGCCAACCCGCGCGACACCGAAGTACCGGTCATCTCCAACGTCGACGCCCTCGCGCACAACACCGGTGCCGATTGGTCGAGCCTGTTGTCGGCGCAACTCAGCAGTCCCGTCCGGTGGAAGCATTGCTTGCTCGCGCTGGAGGACGAGGGCGTCACCGAGTTCGTCGAGCTCGGGCCAGGTGGCGTGCTGACCGGCATGGCCAAGCGCACCGTCGAGTCAGCACGCACAATCGCGGTGTCGACGCCGGAAGACCTCGAGAAGCTGCTCGAATGGGTCAATGCCGGCTCGCAGCAAAGCGGCGCTCAGCTCGAGGGCGAGCACCTCTTCGCCCACGAACGGCTCGTCGTCAGTCCCGCCGCCGGTCTGTTCACCCCCATCAACGGTCTGGCCGACGGCAGCCATCTCACGGTTGGCGACGTGCTCGGTCAGGTCGGCGACACCGAAGTACGGTCACCTTTTGCCGGAGTCCTACAGAGTTACATTGCCGTCGACGGCGAACGAGTCACAATGAGACAACCCATCGCATGGTTGAGGACGGTCTGATATGCCAGCACTACCTTCCGGAGTCCGCGGTGCAGTGATCACAGGTTGGGGCACAGCTCT
>JAENVT010000372.1 GCA_016650435.1 Ilumatobacteraceae bacterium | reverse complement strand
GTGTTCGGCACGAACCTCGACGGCGAGGAGGTACTCGGCATCCGTACCGTCGCCGACATCGCCGACTTGCCGGACGACGCCATCGATCTTGTCTTCGTCTGTACCCCGGCGGCGGCAAACGAAAGCGTTCTGCGCAGCTGCGCGGCCAAAGGTGTGAAGGCCGCGTTCCTCACCAGCGCCGGCTACGGCGAGGCAGGCGAGGCAGGGCGCGTCGCCGAGGCACAACTCGTCGCGCTGGCCGACGAACTCGGCATCCTCCTTGCCGGTCCGAACGGACAGGGTCTCGTCAGCACCC
This sequence comes from Ilumatobacteraceae bacterium, assembly GCA_016650435.1. The sequence continues at coordinate 6,383 of JAENVT010000372.1, read as the reverse complement.
CGGCCAACCTGTGCGCCCAGATCGTGGCCCCGTACCCTCCCAGCGGCCGCATCGCGGTCACCAGCCAGAGCGGCAACCTGGTCAGCAGTTTCTTGAACTATGCCCGTCAAACAGGCGTGGGGATCAGCCGCGCCGTCTCGGCCGGCAATGCCGCCGCGGTGACACCGGCCGACTATCTCGACTGGTACGCGGACGATCCTGAAACTGCCGTCTCGCTCGCGTATGTGGAGGGGATCGTCGACGGCCGTCGCTTGCTCGACACGTTCGCTTCGGTCGCCCGGCGCAAGCCTCTGGTGGTGGTGAAAGGAGGTGCCACCGAAAGCGGTGCCAAGGCAGCCGCCAGTCACACCGGCGCACTCGCCGCCGACGACAAGGTCTTCGACGGCGCCTGCCGTCAGACGGGTGTCACCCGCGCCGTCACCGTGGAGGAGGCCTTCGACGCGGCCGCCACATTTGCCACGCAGCCGCTGCCTCGGGGATCGAACGTTGTCGTGTTGACAACGGCGGGCGGATGGGGCGTGATCACGTCCGACGCCATCGCCCGCGCCGACGGGCTCGACCTCATTTCCCTACCGGGCGATCTGATGGCCGAGATCGACACCAAGCTGCCGGCGCGATGGAGCCGCAATAACCCGGTCGACTGTGCCGGCGGCGAGACCCGTGAGACGATTCCCGAGGTGATGGAGATGATCGCCGCCCACCCCGATGTTCACGCGGTGATCTATTTGGGTGTTGGGATTCAGAGCAACGAAGCGCGGTTGATGCGCGAAGGTGGGTTCCATCCGGGATACGGGCTGGACCGGATCGTCGCTTACCACGAACGCCAGGATCAACGTTTCGCCGAGGCAGCCGATCAACTGTCGCGCCGATACGACAAGCCAATCCTCACAGCGACCGAGCTGGCTGTCGCCGACCCCGCCAACCCTGGGCCAGCAGCTGTTCGCGCCACCGGCCGGTTGTGCTACGCAAGCGGCAGTCGCGCCGTCACCGCGTTGCAACACCTTTGTCGATACGCCGACTTTCGGCGACGAAATGGGTTGACCTGATGGCCGCGCGCCGGCTCAACCCCATACCCGTGCTTGTGCTGTTGGCTGCCATTCCGGCCGCCGGCCTCGGGGCGTTGTGGCGGTTCGCCGACGCTCGCCGACCGCCGCCTGTTGTGCAGCCCGTCGCGCCCAACCCGGCCACCTTGCCAGCCGCGATGACCACCCCGTTGTTCTCTGTGCGCCGAGCACCGGGAGTCTTGTCGCGTCAGGTCAACCTCAGCGCGCTGCAAACAGCGCTGCAGCCGCTGCTCGCATCGGTCGGCGACAACCGTTGCTTCGCGTTGGCCATCGACGGTCAGTCGGTGGCAGAAAAGAACGAGACCCTTCCTCTGTCGCCTGCCAGCAATCTGAAGATCCTTACCGCGGCGGTCGCGCTCGACGTGCTTGGTCCGGGCTTCACCTATTCGACCAAAGTGATGGGGGCATTGGGAGCCGACGGTGTGGTGCAAGGCGACATGTACCTCGTGGGTGGCGGAGATCCCGTGCTGGCCAGCGAATGGTGGAACGGCAACAACCCGAAATGGCCGCCGTTCAACGAAACGTCCTTCGAGTCGCTCGCCGACGCCATTCAGCAACACGGCGTCACCAAGATCACCGGGGGATTGGTCGGTGACGGCTCACGCTACGACGACGAGTTCTTCGCTCCGACCTGGGCTGCCGCCGACCACATCACCCAAGCCGGCCCGGTCGATGCTCTGCTCGCCAACGACTCGTGGCAGACGCCGCAGACTGCCGCGAAGGATCCCGCACTCGGCGCAGCGTCGGTGCTGCGCGACATGCTGAAGGCCCGAGGCATCGCTGTTGGCGACGCGTCGACCGGAACCGCCGCTGCCGGCGCGGCGACCATCGCCGAAGTGCAGTCGCAGCCGCTGCCGGCGATCCTCGCCGAAATGCTGACGACTAGCGACAACAACACGGCCGAGATGGTCCTGAAAGAGATCGGCCTGCAGAGCGAGGGTGCAGGCACCCGCTCCGCCGGGTTGCAGGTCGTGATGGACCGGTTGGCGACATGGGGCGTGCCCACGGCCGGGGTAAGCCTCGTCGACGGATCCGGACTCTCCGATGCCAACAGGGTGACGTGCGCTGCGATTCTCGCGGTGCTCGAACACGGCTCGGCGACCGACGCGGTCGGTCAGGGAATGCCCGTCGCAGGTGCGACCGGCGGCACCCTCTTCGACGTCTTCACCAGCGGTCCGTTGGCCGGCAAGCTGCACGGCAAGACCGGCACACTGAACCCCAATTGCAATCCAGGCCAACTCGGTGCCAAGTCCCTCGGCGGCTACGTGCCTCAAGCCGGTGGTGGAGCGATCGAATTCGTGTTGTTGCAGAACGGTGAATGCATCGCCAACAACTACAAAGTCCTGTGGGACGAACTCGGCCAGGCACTCGGTCCTTATCCCACCGGTCCGTCCGCCGCCACGCTTGCGCCGCGCTGATCATCGATGGTTGTCATGCCGATGTTCCCACTGGGCACGGTCCTGTTGCCCGGAACTGTCTTGCCGCTGCACGTCTTCGAACCGCGCTATCAACAGTTGGTTCGTGATTGTCTCGACGCCTCGCAGCACGAGTTCGGCGTGGTGTTGATCGATCGCGGCAGCGAAGTCGGCGGGGGTGACACGCGGGCTGACGTGGGAGTGGTTGCCACGATGCTGCAGGTCGCTGCACTCGACGGCGATCGCTTCGCCGTGATCACCGTTGGCACCCGCCGGATCCGAGTGACGAGCTGGCTACCGGATGATCCGTATCCACGCGCCGAGATCGAGGAGTGGCCAGATGGCGAGGCCGACGTTTCGACCGAGCGGCTCGAGGCGACTGCCGGCCGCGCCAAACGCTGTGCCGGGCTCGCCGTCGAGATGGGCGATCGATCGAACGTGCCAGAAGGCGAACTGACGGGCGAACCGTCAGCTGACAGCTTTCTGCTCGCCGCGATCAGTCCGTTCGGCCCGGTCGATCAGTACGCCGCGTTGTGTGCGCGGGATCCCCTTGCGCGCCTCGACCTGATCGATCGATTGCTCGACGATGTCGAGGCAGGACTGCGATTCCGACTCGGTTGACCGATTGCTGATCTGTAGAGGATTGACCCCTCGGCGTGCTACACATATGGCCGTGCCCGACAAGGACAAATCCGTTGCGCAAGGCGATCCCGGCTCGATCGGTCAGATCCTCGACCTCGTCAAGGAGTACGCCCGCCAAGAGACGCTCGGCCCCATCAAGGGGGCAGGCAGATGGCTGGCCGCGGGCGCAGCCGGCGCGTTTCTCCTGGGAACCGGTTGCGTGTTCTTGGTTCTCGGCGTGCTGCGAATGGTGCAGAACGAGTTCGGCAAATCATTCCGCGGCAGCTGGACGACCATGCTGCCGTATGTGTTCGCCTTTGTTGCCAGTCTCGCAGTGATGGGCGTCGCCGCGTGGCGGATCACGAAGAAGAAAACCTTGCAGAAAGGGAGCTGATGATGGGGCAGCAACGCATCACACGCGACGACCTCGAATCGCGGTTTCGTCAACTTCAAGACAATGTCCAAGGACGCGTCGACGACAAGAAGAGCACTCTCGTCACGGTCGGAGTCGTCGGTGGTGTCGTCCTGTTGCTGATCTTCTTCCTGCTCGGCAGTCGCCGCGGCAAGAAGAAGACAACTCTTGTTGAGATCCGCAGGGTCTGACACATGGCCCGGGCTCGCTCGACTCGAGCGTTCTCGCCGACTGCAGCGCTTCGCCGTAACGCGCTCTACAAAGGGCTGTTCGGCGGCAGCCGAGGCTGGCTCGCGGTTGGCGCTGTTGTGTGGGGTCCACGGTTGATGAAGCGAGCACTCGGACGGACCGAGAAGGTCGTCGCCACCGAGGTGCTGAAACCGGGCCAGGCGCTGTGCATCGAGGCGATCCCGCAGGAGACGCGGTCGCAACGTCGCGCTGCTCGCCGCGATACATGAAGGTGTTGTTGCGTAACCCGAAACGCGAGATCGAGGTGGCCGGACCACGCCGGGTCCACGCCCTGCTCGCCAAGCTCGAACTGAGCCGTGAATCGCATCTGGTGATCTGCAACGGCACGCTCGTTCCCGGCGATGCCGAGCTTGCGGACGAAGACGTCGTCGAGATCCGCCCGGTGATCTCCGGAGGTGCGTGATGGTCGCGGCTGGCTCGAAGTGCCGCACCTGCCGAGGCCCGGCCATCATCGATCTGCCGCGGCACAACGCAAACTTCTGTGCCGAGCACTTCATGGAGCTGTGCCGCCGGCAGGTGATCAAGGCGATCGAGCATTTCAAGATGATCGCTCGCGACGATCGGGTGTTGGTTGCGGTGTCGGGAGGCAAGGACAGCCTGGCGGTTTGGGATCTTTTGATCGAGCTCGGATACCAGGCCGATGGGCTCTACGTCGGGTTGGGGATCGGGGAGTACAGCGACACCTCGGCCGAATATGCGCGCGCATTTGCGACCGGGCGCGGACTGCACCTCATCGAGGTCAAGTTGCGCGACGAGTACGGCTACGACATTCCAACCGCGGCGAAGGCCACGCGTCGCGTGCCCTGCTCGGCATGCGGAATGAGCAAGCGACACATCTTCGACAAAGCCGCGCTCGACGGTGGCTACACGGTCTTGGTCACTGGCCACAATCTCGATGATGAAGCTGCGGTGCTGTTCGGCAACACCTTGCACTGGGACGTCGAATACCTGGCACGCCAACTTCCAGTCCTCGAAGCGCGGACGGGATTCCCGAAGAAGGTCAAGCCGCTGGTGCGTCTCACCGAACGCGAAACGGCGGCGTGGTGCATCGTCCGCGGCATCGACTATCTCGTCGAAGAATGCCCGATGGCTGCAGGCAATAAGCACCTTGCCTACAAGTCGGCACTCAATGCCATCGAGGAAAGGTCTCCCGGAAGCAAGGCGGGGTTCTACTTCAACTTCATCGACAACATGGCGCCGCTCCTGGCGGGGCGGGCCGTTTCCGACGGGGTCGAGTTGGGCGAATGCTCGAACTGCGGCGCACCGACGACCGGTAGCGTTTGCGCCTTCTGCCGTCTGGTGGAGAAGGCTTCTGCCCTCGCCCCCGTGCCGGTCGAACTGGTGATGAAGAAGGGGAGACGCAACCGGTGAACACGCCCTTCGCGTATGGCGAGAAGGTGTTGCTGCTCGACCTGAAGCAACGCCGGTATCTGATCACCTTGGCCGAGGGAGCCGAGTTCCACAGCCACAACGGTTTCTTCGCGCACAGCGAGGTCGTCGGCCAACTCGAAGGCATTGTCGTGAAGAGCACCAAAGGCTCGCCGTACACCGCGCTTCGACCGACGCTCGAGGATTTCGTCGTCGAGATGCCGCGCGGTGCGCAGGTCATCTATCCAAAGGATCTCGCGCCGATGTGCATGCTGGCCGACATCGGGCCTGGGGTCCGGGTGTTGGAGAGCGGCGTCGGTTCCGGCGCGCTCAGCATGACGATGCTGCGCTGGGGTGCCGAGATCGTCGGCTACGAGCTGCGCGAAGACTTTGCCAACCGGGCAAAGGCCAACGTGCGCAGCTTTCTCGGTGAAGGAGCGATGGGGCGTTATCACGTCGAGTTGCGCGACTGCTACGACGGGATCGACGAGCGCGAAATCGATCGCGTCGTGCTTGATCTGCCCGAGCCGTGGCAGGTCGTCCCGCACGCGATGGAAGCATTGCGCCCCGGCGGCATCTTCATCGCCTACACCCCGTCCATCCTGCAGGTCTCACAGCTCCGCGCCGCGTTGGCCTCGAAGGCATGGAGTGGCACCAGGACGCTTGAGGTGCTGCACCGCGGCTGGTACGTCGAAGGCCAAGCAGTGCGCCCAGATCACCGCATGGTCGCTCACACCGGCTTCTTGACGACTGGGAGATTCCTGGGCTGAGCCCGTGTGGAGTGTTTGGCGCCCACCTGGGTGCCTCGAGGCACTCCACTGAGCCCAATCGCCGCCTAGCGCGACTCCCGACTCACATGTCGCGCCCATGCACCCGCTTGGGTCACATGTGAGTCCGACTAGGCGCCTGACGCGACACCGGACTCACATGTGCCCCCGGACGCGCGCAACCGGAGAACTTGAGATACTCGACTGACCTTCAGCTGAGACGCGAAGAAAGGGCACCTTCCGGCACCCTTTCTTGAAGCGAAATCTGGAGCGGACTACGGCTCGATGAGCTACTTACGGCTCGATGAAGATGCACTCGCCGGGGCATTCCTCGGCGCTCTCGATGACACTCTCGAGCTTGCTGTCGGGGAAGCTGGCCATGCCTTCGGCGCCTTGCGGGTTGCCCTTGGCGGTGGCGTAGATCTTGTCGCCTTCTCGGACGTAGGCAAGGCCATCGTCGAGCAGGGTGAAAACGTCGGGCGCGATC
>JAENVT010000371.1 GCA_016650435.1 Ilumatobacteraceae bacterium | reverse complement strand
GGGCGCGGTCAGCGCCCACCTCGGAGGGTCACCAAAACCGCCAGCAATGCTGCGCCTCGTCGCCGGTGGAGCCCTGGCCATGATCGCCACCTACGGCGTCGGCGAGCTGGTCGGCAGAGTCGTGACCTGACGGGGAATGGCTGGTCAGCCGCCCTCTAGCCTTCGCCGAGGCTGACCTGGGCGGCAATGCTCTCGCGCCGGCCCGGCAATACCTCTATACCTCGGCGCATGTGACGCAGCTCGCGGAGTTGCTCGAAGCCGAGTCGTTGGAGGGTCGCCAGGTGGCCGCTCTCGGGCGGGACGTTGATCCGCGGCGGAGTTGTCCAATCGAGTCGTAGCGCAGCCGTGATCAAACTGGTCAGCGACTCCGAGGTGTCAGCCACGATGGGACCAAGCGTGGATTCTTGGGCAACGAGAAATCCAGCCACCTTGCCTCGGCGGCGCAGCACCACCGCTCTGCCGGGATGCTGCTCGACCGCCTTGGTCAGAAGCTGACGACGGTTCGCCCCGAATCGAGGAGCGTCGAATCGAGCGACCTCGTCGAGATCGTCAGTTGTCAGCGGCTCGCATTCATCGACGTTGGCTGCCGATGGGTCGGCGCCCCCGGCGTAGCCCAGCACGCGGGTCAGTCCACGGTCCGCGAAACCCATGCGCTCGTACACGGGGCCACCAGCCGCCGAGGCGTCGAGCACTGATGCGCAGCCGTGACCGTCCAACACGGCGCTGAGAAACTCGGTGATCTCCGTGCCAATCCCCTGTCGTTGGAATCCGGGCAGCGTTGCGACCAGACCGATCCACCCGAAGCCGCCGTCCGGGTACGCCACACAGCACCCGGCACCTACGACGACGCCTGCATGCTCGACGACGGCCATCCCGTCGGGTTGCACCGCAGCGAAGCGGTCGACGCTGATGCGAAACGACCGCACGCCGTACGCCTGCTGCATGACGGCATCCATCGCCTCGAGCGTCGCCGCTTCGGCCGCGGGGTCGACACGTCGCGGCGTCACGGCGCCAGATCGTAGTGGAGTGTTTCACGCCCACCCGGGTGCCCCGAGACACTCCACACAGGTCAGTGGAGTGTTTCACGCCCACCCGGGTGCCCCGAGACACTCCACAGGGGTACTCCCGGACGCGGAACGGCCCGGGGGCATGCCCGGGCCGTTGATCGCTGCTTCGGTATTACTTGACTTCGACCGAGGCACCGGCTTCGGTGAGCTTGGTCTTGGCTGCCTCTGCGGCTTCCTTGGTGGCCTTCTCGAGTACCGGCTTTGGTGCGGCATCGACGAGGTCCTTTGCTTCCTTCAAGCCAAGGCTGGTCAGCTCGCGCACGACCTTGATGACCTGGATCTTCTGGGCACCGGCCTCGGTGAGAATGACGTCGAATTCGTCCTTCTCCTCCTCGACGGGTGCAGCAGCGGCTCCGCCGCCACCAGCGGCGGCAGCTGCTACCGGGGCAGCAGCGGTGACGCCGAACTTCTCTTCGAACGCGTCGAGCAGTTCCTTGAGCTCGATCACGGTCATACCGGAAATGGCGTCGAGGACATCGTCCTTGCTGATTGTTGCCATGGTGTTGTTCTCCTTACGAATTTGGTTGATGCAGATGAATTATTGAGTTGATGAGGCGGCCTAGGCGGCAGCTTCTTTTTGATCGATGAGGGCTTTGAGGCCGTATGCGAAGTTGCGTGGCAGCGCCTGCAACAGACCTGCTGTCTTCACCAGCGGGGCTTGGAAAGCTCCGGCAAGCATTGCCAGCAGAACGTCGCGGCTCGGCAGATCGGCGAGTCCGTCGATGTCTTTCGCCGACATCGACTTTCCGCCCATCGACCCACCCTTGATGATCAGGAATGGGTTGGTCTTCGCTGCGTCTTTCAACGCCTTGGCCACGCCGGCGGCATCGCCGCTGACGAATGTGATGGCGCTCGGACCAATGAGCAGCTCGGCGAGACCGTCGATGCCCGCCTTCTCGGCGCCGAATCGAGCCAATGTGTTCTTGTACACCTTGTACTCGCCACCGCTCTTGCGTAGTTGCCGACGCAATGTTGCGAGCTGGCCGACGCTCATGCCGCGGTACTCGGTGATGATCGCCGCGTCTGCTGCAGTGAGCTTGGCGGAGACCTCGTCGACGACCGCGACCTTCTCGGCACGGGGGTTCTCAGTTGTCATGTACACCTCCTCTCGCTTCTACTCGGGTGCTCGCTTTGCAGCGAACACCGCGAGGAGCGAAAGGCACAGGTGCCTGATGACTCGATCACGTAGTTCACCTCGGCTGGTGGGCGAACCCATTGTCCCCAGAGGGACCAGCGGTCTTTGGCGAGCGACTTGCTTTGATTTGTGTGGCAAGACTACCGGCGGTTTGGCCGGTACGTCACGCCCGAAAGTCCGGGTGTCCGACCTCTGGGCGCAGGCGGTTGGTGTCGACCTTGATGCCGGGACCCATCGTCGATGACACCGAGATCTTCTTGAGGTATCGACCCTTGGCCGACGCCGGCTTGGCACGCTGCAACTCGTCGAGCACGGCACGAAAGTTGCGCTCCAGCGCTGTCGGCTCGAAGCTGGCCTTGCCAATGTTGACGTGCACGTTGCCGTAGCGATCGGTGCGGTACTCGACCTTGCCACCCTTGAACTCGGCGACGGCGCGGCCGACGTCTTGAGTGACGGTGCCGGTTTTCGGGTTGGGCATCAGACCACGCGGGCCCAACACGCGCCCGAGACGACCGACCAGCGGCATCATGTCGGGCGTGGCGATGGCCAGATCGAAGTCCATCTTGCCCTTTTGGATCTCTTCGGCCAGATCGTCTGCACCGACGATGTCGGCACCGGCGTCGCGGGCCTCCTGGGCGGCTTCACCCGAGGCGAACACTGCAACTCGGATGTTCTTGCCGGTACCTTCCGGCAGCGCGACAGTGCCGCGCACCATCTGATCGGCTTTGCGCGGGTCGACGCCGAGGCGGATGGCGACATCGACAGCCTCGTCGAACGTCGCCTTGGCATTCTTCTTGGCCAGCTCCACGGCTTCGGTGGGCGTGAACAACTGGTCATGATCGAACGACTTGACCGAATCTACGAACTTCTTTCCTGACATTGTCTGTCTCCCTCAGTGGTAGCGCCGCCGGGCGAGGTCGTCCCGGTCGAGCGATGTGCCGAATAGATGTGAACGGTGGACTATGAAACCTTGAGGCCCATCGAGCGGGCTGTGCCACGGATCTGCTGCTTGGCAGCTTCGAGGTCGTAGGCATTGAGGTCGGGCATCTTGATCTTGGCGACTTCTTCGATGTCGGCCTCGGTCACAGTGCCAACGACGGTCTTGCCTGGCTCGGTCGAACCCTTGGCGAGACCGGCCTTCTGGCGCAGCAACACTGGCGCCGGGGGCGTCTTGAGGATGAACGTGAACGTGCGATCCTCGAAGATCGTGATCTCCACCGGGATGATGGTGCCGACCTGCGACTCGGTGGCTGCGTTGTACTGCTTGACGAAGTCCATGATGCCCACACCATGCGGCCCGAGCGCGGTACCAACCGGCGGCGCCGGGGTGGCTTTGCCTGCCGGGATCTGGATCTTGACGATCGCACTGACCTTCTTCTTTGCCATGACTGATTTCCTGCCTAATTCTTGGGGCCTAATTCTTGGATGTGATTCGAACGTCTGCTGCGGTTACAGCTTGGAGACTTGGCTGAAGTCCATTTCCACCAACGTCTCGCGACCGAAGATGTTGACAAGGACCTTGAGCTTCATGTGATCGGCATTGATCTCGGCGATCGTTCCGGCGAAGTCGGCGAACGGGCCTTCTTTCACGCGCACGCTCTCGCCCACTTCGTAATCGAGCTTCGGCTTCTTGCGATTCGGCAGGCCGCCGGTGCCATCGCCTTTTGCCGCAAGGAATGTCTGCACTTCGCGGCGCGACAGCGGCGTGGGCTTTTGTCCTTGCTTGTTCTGACCGACGAACCCGGTGACGCCGGGTGTGTTGCGGATGCAGTACCAGCTGTTGTCGTCCATGATGCAACGAACCAGGAGATAGCCGGGGAAGACCTTCTTCTGCACAGTCTGCTTGCGGCCGTTCTTGAACTCGTCGACTTCCTCCATCGGGATGACGACCTCGAAGATCTTGTCCTCCATGTTCATGCTCTGGATGCGAGCATGCAGGTTGGCGGTGACCTTCTTCTCGTAGCCCGACTG
>JAENVT010000370.1 GCA_016650435.1 Ilumatobacteraceae bacterium | reverse complement strand
TGATCGCCCACATCTCCACCGGAGTGCAGAACCCTGACGGAACACCACAGAAATGGTGCGAGATCCTGACCGAAGACACCGACGCGAACGGCGCGCCATTGCCCGAGCCGGTCAAGAAGGACGAGTGCGCCGACGCCAAAACACCCGGTGGCGTGTTCCGGTTCACCCGCCGCTACGAGGGCAAGCGCGTCGGGCCCCTGGGCGGGATGATGAACCCGGTGTATTTCAACTACGGCATCGCCGCGCACGGAGCCGACAACGTGCCGTTGGAGCCGGCCTCGCACGGTTGTGTCCGGATGAACCAGAAGATCGCCCTGGTATTCCCGGGAATGGTCAAGAAGGGCGACCTCGTCTACGTCTGGGGCCAGGACGGCAAGCAGCCAGAGCAGTACAGCAAGGCCGACAGCCTGCCGTCGTTCAACTATCCGAATCCCGACGCGACGACGAGCACCTCGTCGACCACGACGACGATCCCCAGCACCACAGTGCCGGTACCGACGACCGCAGTGAAGTCGACAACGACCACGCCGTCGGCCACCAGCACCTCGACCACCTCCACGGTGCCCGGCGTGACGACATCGAGCTCGGCACTGTTCGGCTAGATCGGTACGTCCGGGTCGCCGCAGGCAGTTGTTCAGGCGGTCGGTAGTGGAGCAGCGACGATGCCAACCCGTTTGCCGAGCACCTCTTCGAGGAGATCGCTGCGTTCGTTGGCGGTGTACAGCTCGAGGCTGATCTCCTTGCCGCGCTTGGCGACCGCTTCGACCACCAGCCGGTCGTTGCGCATCTGCGCCATCACCGAGCGCACCCGCCCATCGTGGCTGCGGTCGAGGCCGATGGCCACGCGCAGGATCCCGGCGAGCGTCTTGACCAGCCGTTGATCTTCCGGTGACAGCCGGCCGAACTCAGCGTGACTGGCCTTCGGGGCGCTCTTGCGGTGGTATCTGGCGATCTGGGCGATGATCTCGATCTCGGCATCGGTGAGGCCGGTGAGCTCGCTGTTGCGGACGACGTAGTAGCTGTGGAGATGGTGCTTGCTGTGCGAGATCACCAAGCCGACGTTGGCCAGCAGTGCCCCAGCCTCGAGGTATTCGCGGGCCTCGGTTGGCAAGCCATGCTGCGGCTCGGTGGAATCGAACAGCTGCAGCGCCAAGGTGGCGACATGGGCAGAGTGGGTCAGATCGTCGTCGCACCGTTCGGCGAGCGCCCGAATCGAATTGCGTGATACGTCGCGCAGGTGATGCAACGCGCCACCCTGCAACCGGGCGATGGTGTCGAGCAGCACGCCTTCACGCAGCGCCGCCTCGCTGAACACGAAGCGCTTGATCCCGAAGATGTCGGCGACGCTTTCGAGCACCAGCGCGCCTGCAACGATGATGTCGGCACGAGCAGGGTCGAGACCCGGTACGCCGCGGCGATCGTCGGACGTCTTCTTCTTCAACAATGACTCGATGACCGATTGCAGCTCGTTGACCGTGAACTCGAATCGATTGAAGGTGTGCAGCGGTGTGTCGTCACGCGCCGCGTGAACCATTCTGGCGATCGTCTCAGCGGTGCCCGACGAAGCGATCGCAACGTCGAACCCGAAGTCTTCGACCTCGCGCTCGAACGTCGCCAGGATGGAGCGGGCGTACGAGCGGCAATCGCGAACGGATTCGTTCGAAGTCGTGCCGCCGGGGAAGAACCGATCGGTGAGGCGTACGGCGCCGAGCTTGAAGCTTCGCGCCGCCAAGGTTTCCCCGCGTTCGCCGACCAGCACCTCGGTCGAGCCACCGCCGATGTCGACGAGGATTATCCGCTGGTCGAAGACCGGCACTGCCTGTAGCACCCCGAGGTGGATGAGCCTGGACTCCTCAAGCCCGGAGATCACCTCGACGTCGATCTTTGCTTCGCGACGTGCCCTCGTCAGGAACACGTCGGCGTTCGCCGCCTCGCGCACCGCACTGGTGGCAACCGCGCGGACCTTGGCATCGTGCGATGCGGCGATGCGTTGCATGCGGCGCAGCGACGAGATGCCGCGGTCGATGGCGTCGGCTGAGAGCTCTTTCATGTCGCCGCCACCGTGGCCGAGGCGGACCGTTTCTTTCTCGCGGGTGACGATGTCGTAGCCGTTGTCGAGCAGTCGAGCAACGACGAGGTGGAAGCTGTTGGTGCCGATGTCGAGTGCGGCCAGGTTGACCGGACCAGACGTTGTCGTCACGGCTTGATGCGGTCTTGGCAGGATTGCATGCCACCGAGCACGCCGGATCGGAACGCGTCGACTTTCTCGAAGGCACTGCCGTTGATGTTGGCGTCGCTGCTCGTATCGCCACGCACGATCGCGGTGATGATCGCCTCGTCGAGGTCGCCGGCCGACAGGTAGAGCGGCCGGCCGTCGGGTTGCGGTGGGAGGTCATCGCGGATCCATGCGCCGGTGAGGCAGTCATCGAGCAGCGCTCGCTTCGCCCCTGCCAGCTTGCTGCCGAGCAGAGCCTGCACATTTTCGCTGTATCCCTGCGAGATCAGATAGCCGACCGACATGTCGCCGAGCAATTGATCGGCGATCGACTGCTCGGCAAATTGCTGATCGACGAAGATCGTGTTGCTGGCAGCGCAGTAGACGACGTTGCCTGTGAATTGGCTGCTGTCGATGCCGTCACACGCCGGCGGGTCACCGTCGGACGAGAACAGTTGCAGTGTTGGCGCAGTCAGGGTGAGATTGCTCGCAGCGAGCTGAGCAGTCCAGTACCTGGTGAGATCCTTCGGGAGCAGCGTGACGACATCGGCTGGCCCGTCGGTCGCACTGGGGTTGGGATCGATCAGGGGCAGGTTGCCGCCGTTTGGATCGTCGGCGCGGAAGGGGATGTTGATGAGCTGGTTTTCGCGGTTCTCGGTGAAGAAGGTCTTGCAGCGCTCAGGGCCGCCGAGGAAGCCGTCCTGAAAAGCCCCGACCCGATCGAAGCCTGTGCCGTGCGAGTTCTCGTCGATCTGCCCGCCGAACTGCAGGGGATCGCGGACCTGGATCATGGCGATCAGTCCGCCGCTGACGTCTTTGTCGGTGAACTTGATGACATCACTTTCACCGCGCGACACGTGCGCCGCCCATGCGCCGGCGAAGCAGTCGGCCTGCTGTTCTTTGAGGATGGTCGGTTGGTCGAATTCGTTGGCGCGGAACTGCACGGCGTGCCCGAACTCGTGGGCCAGAACGATGGCAACCGCGGATTGCCCGAGTTGGTCGACGAGTTGGGGCAGCAGGTCGGCATCGTCGTAGGCCATGAAGTCGCCATCGACGCAGTAGAAGGCGTTTCCCTGGACGTCGAGGTACGTGGTCTCCGGCGTGCCGCATCCCGGAATCGGTTCGGTTCGCTGGGGGTACGCGGCGTAGATGCCGCCGGCAAGCGGCGTGAAGTCGCCCCCGTACAGGCCCGGGAACTGATCCTTCCAGTAGTTCTCGATGTCGCTGAGCGCCGCGGTCAGGAACCCGTCGTATGTTTGCGGCGTCTTGTTGCTGCCGAAGTTGATGATCCCTTCTTGCACCGGGATGGGGGTGGTATCAGGGGTGGTCTCGACTGTCGTATCGCCGGTGGGGTCCGAGCCGATGAGCGAGCCCGTGTCGTTCTGTCGCGATCGTGTCGCTTGGACGTCCGGCTGCCGCACCGTGCAGCCGGCGACGATCACCAGGCTGATTGCCGCCACAGATGCAGGCCACGCGCGCATACGACTGGAGCTTATGCATCCGACTCCGCAAAAGCGCGTCTGCCCGCTCACGCCGCGATGAGCGCCTGTAGCTCGCTGATTTCACCCGTTTGGCCGGTCACCATGGCGTAGGCGAATCGTCTGACCTCGATCACGTTGGCGTGGTCGACTGCGTACTGGGCCATGTGAATCCCGCCCTGGTGGTGAGCGATCATCAGCTGGGCAAACAACGTGTCGGCATCGGCACCCTTGCTGGCGAGCAGCTTGTCGATGTCGGCATCCGAAGCGAGTCCTGGCATGCGATCGTTGGGTGTCGGCTCGTTCATCCAGGTCATCGCGGTGTCGCTCTCGTTGGTCTCCGTGGCTCCGAACTGTCGCAGCAGTTGGATCATCCGGCCGATGTCGATGCCCTGATCAAAGATGATTTCGCGGGCGATGTCGCGGATGTTCGCGTTGGTGCCCGGCAACTCGAGGTAGTAGAAGCTCAAGTTCACGGCCTGCTCGTGATGGGTCCGCATGTCTTGCAGGAAGCCGATGTCGGTGGCGTTGGGATCGGGGACGGCGCGGTTGTTGCCGACAACCCACCCAAGAGCGCCGCACAGCAGCGCGATGGCCAACGCGAGCACACCGAGGTTCAGCTTGCTCCGCCACCATGGCCGCGTTTCGATCTCAGACTCGCCATCGGTTGTCGCAGCGGTCTCGTCGGGCCTTGGGCCTTCGTGATCCGTGACCTGATCCATGGCGCTCAGCTTGGCAGGTAGCCGCCAGTCGGGCTCATCGCCCCCGCTTCAGTGGCGATCGCTGCGTAAAATCGCCAGGTCGTTCCCAGAGGAGAGCATGTGACGAAGCGTCAACGAAGTATGTGTGCCTTCGGCGCGGCCGCGGCGTTGACGCTTGTGGCTTGCTCTGGCGGCGGCAACGGCGGAACTTCGTCTGCTTCGACCATCGACCTTTCGCCGGTCCCCGTCACGGCGGGTGTCCCGACATCGAGCGCGGCGACAACCGCCGCGCCGACCGCGGATACAACAACGACCGTCCAACCGGCGCCAACGGGTTGGACGATCGACACCTCGACATGTCCGGACCGTGCCCGCGCCGAACAGCCGATCACCGGCACCGTCAAGGTCGGCTCGGTCATGCCGCTGTCGGGCGGTCCAGCTGCGGCGTTCGGTCCGATCAGGGCCGGCTTCGAGCTGTACATCAAGATGGCCAGCGACAAGGGTTTGCTGCCTGGCTACACGATCAGCGCCGACATTCGCGACGACCAGTACGACGCGACCCAGACGTCCGCCATCGTCGATGGAGCGATCACTGATGGCGTCGACATCTTCTCCGGCATCATCGGCTCGCCCGACAACCTTGCCGTACGCGACACGTTGAACCACCAGTGCATCCCGCAACTCGAGGCCCTCACGGGATCACCGGCATGGGGTCAGATTGCCGACTTCCCGTGGACCACCGGCGCGCTCGTGCCCTACGACGTCGAGGCGTCGATCTATGCGACCAAGCTCAAGGAACTGAAGCCCGGTGCCAAGGTGGCGTTGTACTACGTCAACAGCGAACTCGGTAAGGCCTACGTCGACGAGTTCAAGAAGCAGGCTGGTCTGCTCGGTCTCGAGGTTGTCGACGAGCAGACGATCGAACCCAACGTCTACGACCAGCCTGTCACCCAGGTCGGCAGCATCGCTGGAAAGTTGCCCGATGCCATCATTGCGATTCCCTTGGGGTTGCAATGCCCCGCCTTCCTCACCGAACTCGCCAACGCCAAGGCCCAGAACGCCGCGTGGGTGCCGTTGGTGTTCATCACCAACACCTGCGCATCGAAGCTGTTCTTCGGCCTCGCCGGCGCCGCTGCCGAGGGTGTCTACACCTCGAACAACCTCGTCGATGTGAACGACCCCAAGAACGCCACCAACCCCGGCGTCAAAGCCTTCATCGACGCCTACAGCGCGGCCAATCTTGGCGGCGATCCCGGCGTCATCGAAGCCGGTTGGAGCGTCGGCGAGACGACGGTCGCCATCTTGAACGCCGCGCTGAAGACGGGCACACTCAGCCGCAAGTCGATCATCGAAGCGGCGCGCAACCTCACGTTCACGCCGTCGCTCGCTCGCCAATCGGCGAATTCGCAAGCTGTGCAGTACAAGATGAAAGGCGCCGAGGATCCGTTCGCGTTCCAAACGCTGCAGGTCCTGCAATGGAGCGGCGCGTCGCAGACGTTCACGGAAATCGGCGATCCGATCACCGGCTTCGAAAGCTAGCTACAGCGCGTTCGGCCTCAGGCCGCCAGGCAGCCGATGAACTTTTGGATCACCTCGGGTGATGGCGTTGCGCCGTTGCTTGCCTCGATCAACTTGCGCAGCGAGTCGTCCTTCAGCAACGCGGTGAAGCAGGCCTTGTCGACCTTGATTCCGTTCGCCTCGAACTGGGCAATCATCAGATCGATCGTCGCTTGTGGAACGGTGACGCCAGATGACGGGATCGTGACCCCGGGCGGTGTCGTGACTTCGTCGGGTACGAGGGAACCCGTACCGGTTGGCGCCGAGTCGGAAACCGTGGTCGGCGACGCGGACTTGCTGTCGCCGCATGCCGACAACGACAAGACGCCCAAGGCGGCAATGGATGTGAGCACAGCAGCTGCAAGACGTTTCATTTCGTGTCCCTTCGGTCGGCCAACAGTGTGGCCGATACCTACGCCAGAACGGGTTCAGCTGCCATCGACCTGATCCGCGAGCGCCGGGCGGCGTCTGTAGTGGCGATCGCCAGGCCCAGCCACACCAAGGCGAATCCGACAACTCGCGATGGCGGCAGAGCCTCGTGGAACACGAGCCAACCGAGGCAGAAGTTGATCGTGGGAACGATGTAGTTGAGCGGACCCATCACAGTCAGCGGCATGCGCTGCGCGGCGTAGGCGAACAACGTCAGCGGCACGATGGTCGC
>JAENVT010000369.1 GCA_016650435.1 Ilumatobacteraceae bacterium | reverse complement strand
TTGTGGCAACGTGACATCGGCCATGGTGTGGTCTCTCTCTTCGATCGGTCAGGCGTTCAGGCTGCGGCCCGTGAGCGACAATACGGTTTCACCGAACAGCTCCGTGAGGCTGGGGTGTGGCTGGATGAATTCGGCAACCTCAGCCGCAGAGGCTTCCCAGTTGACGGCGAGGTAACCGCCGCTCAACTGTTCGGTCACCCACGGGCCGACCATGTGTACACCCAGGATCTGCCCGGCGCTTCCATCCGGCTGCTTCTTGGCAATGATCTTGACCAGTCCGTCGAGTTCTCCGAGGATCTGGGCCCGGCTGTTGGCCCGGAACTGGTGCTTGGCGACGACCACGTCGTGTCCAGCTTCGCGTGCTGCCTCTTCGCTCGGTCCGGAGAACGCGACCTCGGGGTGGCAGTAGATGGCCCACGGCACTCGGTCGTAGGCGATTGGGTTCGGATTCTCTCCAAGGATGTGCTTGGTCACCAGAATGGCTTCGGCGTAACCGACGTGAGCCAACTGCGGTGTGTTGATGACGTCGCCGATGGCATACACACCGGGCTCACCGGTTCGGCAGTACTCGTCGACCTCGATGTGCCCATGATCGCCGAGCTTGACCGCCGTTCCCTCGAGCCCAAGCTTGTCGGCAAACGGGCGACGGCCGATGCTGACAACGACGACATCGACTTCGATGTTCACGACTTCGCCGCCATCACCGACGACACAATGCACCGTGGTGCCGCCCCCGTCGGTGGGCGTGTGACCGACCACCTTCACAGACGTACGAATGTCGATGCTCTTCTTCTTGAAGCTGCGCACAACGACGTTGGCGACATCGCTATCGAGCCCGGGAAGGATCTTCGGAAGTCCTTCGAGAATGGTCACTTGCGAGCCGAGGTCGGCGAACGTGCTGGCGAACTCGCAACCGATCGCCCCGCCACCGATCACGACGACACGGCCGGGCACGTAGTCGAGCATCAACAACTCGTCGCTGGTCATGATCGGGCCCGCTGGCTCGAAGCCTGGGATGGTGCGGGGTACGGAGCCACCGGCAAGCACCACGTTGGTACCGCGGATCGTTGTCGTGCCTTCTGCGCCCGTCACCGTCACCGTGTGATCCGGACCGAGTGTGCCGGTGCCTTCGAAGATGGTGATCTTCTTCGACTTCATGAAGCCGGTGAGACTCTTCACGATCCCGTCGACGAGCTTCTGCTTACGGGCTTGCGCCGTGACGAAGTTCACGACCGGCGCGCTGGATTCAATTCCGAATTCGGCGGCGTGAGCGACGTGACGCTGCACCGCGGCAGTCTCCAGAAACGCCTTCGCTGGGATGCATCCGCGGTTGAGGCAGGTGCCACCCATTTCCGCCATCTCGACGATCCCGACATTGAGACCTGCTGACGTGGCATAGAGAGCAGCGGCGTATCCGCCGGGACCACCGCCGATCACGACGAGATCGAATTCGGTTGCGGGCTCCATGGTGGCTCCGTGACGGTGGTGAGTCGGCCAGAAAGTTGATGTGAAATTCGCCAGCGTAGGCAGCAAGCGTGATCGCCACGGTAGCGCCTACTCGCCCTGAGCGAGCACCCATCGCAGCTGTTGGTCGGCCCGATGAAAGATCAGTTGGCGAGACGTTCCTTGCATGCCAGTTGTAGCGAACGTCAGTGCGCAGTCGACCTGGTCGACAGTGATGCCACTGCAGTCCGACGACGCGACGGGCAGTACCTTGCCGGGACCGACCAACGTAAAACCGGCGAGCCCCTCAGGATCGTCGATCCCGCCGACCCGCACCACCGCGATGAGGTTCGTATTCGCAATCGACGACGAAACCAACTCGACGGTCACGTCGCCTGCCTTGCCCGGCTGGCCGGCAGCAAGCAGCTTGGCGGTCTGTTGCTGACCGCCGACTCGCAGCAGTTGGATGCCCCCGGCGAGCAGAATGACCAGGCCGCATGCGATCGCGAGCAACAGCAACGTCCTGGTGCGCATGGACTCGCCAGGCTATGGCAGTTAGCGGTCGCCCGTGCGACGCCTGCTGCTGTGCACCTGACGACCGACGTTGCCGGCTCGTTGCAGTCCTCAGCCGGCGCAGCTGAAGACGCGATCCATGTAGTCCTGATCGGTCACGTTGTACCAGTTGAGACCTTCCAAGCAGTCAGGGCGCGACAACTCGAGTGGAAGTTCGAACGATGTGATGGTGCCATCGGCGACCTTCTGCTGGAAGCACGGAGCTGCGTTGGTCGCGAATGCGATGAAGTCTGCGTCGCTCATGCTGTAGACGTCGCCGTTCCAATACGACTCGCCGACTCCGCATTCGGCGAAACGAAAGTACGGCGGCACTGACGTCGGATCGATGTGGCCGTCGTCGATCCCCGCCTTGAGACACGACGACATCACCTCGTAGTCGGTCGCGCCGAAACAGGTGTCGAAGCCGCTGATGTCTCCGGCGCTGATGCCTCCGTCGTTTCCAGTCAAAATTCCGCCATCCGAGGAGAAGATGGTTTCTGCGATCGACTCGAAAACTTTCTTGGTGCCATCGATGATGTCGGTCAATTCGCCCTTGTCGAGCGCGGCAAGTTCCGCCAACAAAACGTCGGCGACAGTGCCGACCGGGCTGACGAACCACTTGCCATCGACGTTCTGCACCGTGATTCCTGTCGGACCTACGTCGGAAAACGCGTCCTGCACGGTCTTGACCAGCGCTTTGACATCTTCGTTGTCGTCGAGGCCGAGCGTTCCGAGCGCTGTGTCGATCGAGCTGCCGCCCGCGCACGTGTCGGTCGTGATGTCGTTGGTGGTCATCACAACGCAGTTGCCCTTACTCTCGACGGTTACCACTTGGTCGCCTGCGTCGGCCGTCATCGAGAATCCGTCGACCGCCACTACGCGACGGTCGCCGTCACCACTGACCGAGAACTTGATGTTCGAAAAGGCGATCTTCGCGTCCAAGTCGTCGATGCTCTTTTGGGCATCGTCGATGAACATCGGCGCGTACCGCTGCAACGCGCCGGCCTCGTTGGGGTTGAGGTCGGCGATCAGCGCCTCGAGATCGAGATCGTCGACGGCGTCGAAGATTGCCTGCACTGCACCCTCGGGCGTATCGGCACCGCGGGCCACGAGCGCCGCCGCGGGAATGTCGTCGCCGCCGTTGCGCGCATTCTCCGCGATTGAGTAGAACGCGCTGAGATACCAGCGTCCGCCCTCCTTGACGGCTGCCAGTTTCCAATCAATATCCGAATCCTGCGGCGCGCTTTCGAGGTTGGGGCGGTCGCCGCCGAACGCTTCATCGATCAGCAAGTTGCCGATCGGCACAGAGTCGCCGTTGACCGAAGCTGTCCCGGTAGCGGTGATGCGAATGTCGGAAACATCGTCGACATTGGTGGCGCTCGGTTCGACCTGCACGCCGTCGAAGGCGATGTCGAGCCCGCCGACCTTGTCGAGGCTGGCGGTGCTGTCGACGATTTGGAGACGCTTGAGATTGTCGACGATGTCGATGAGCGGCTGACGCATCATGTCGCGCTCGCCCGGCAGCAGCAGGTCGACGACACCCAGTGCATCTTCGGCAGACAGCGCATCCATCAGGCGGGTGCCGACTTCGGTGGGGCTCGCTGCGCCACCATCGTTGCCGGCAACGATCTTGCTGACGGCAAATCCTCCGGCGCCGACCAACGCGACGACAGCGATCAACCCGCCGACCATCTTGCCGGTACTGCGCTTGCCGTGAGTACCCGCAGGCACAACCGTGGCCGTCGGCTCGCCGTCCTGCGCGACAAAGGCGTACGGGTCGAATTGCGGGGGACCCGCCGGCTGCCGCGGCGATAGTGGGGTGTTCATAACCGGCGCCGGTGACGACCCGAGAGGTGGGCCGCTGAGCGGAGGAGCCTCTGGTCGGGGCGGTTCGAAGGAGATGCCGTCGTCGTTGCTGTCCACTCAAGATGCCTTTCGCCGCAAATGTGTTTCACAACGGTATCGGCCCGAAGTTGGCCGACCTGAGGAGTTGAATTTTGGTCTCCT